>JAHIWG010000167.1 GCA_018816345.1 Spirochaetota bacterium
CCGCGAATAGCGTCGTCGCCGCGAATAGCGTCGTCGCCGCGAATAGCGTCGTCGCCGCCGATAGCGTCGTCGCCGCGGGATCGCCCTCCCGGGCCGGCCTCCTTCGAGGCCGAAGCCAGGCCCCGAGCGTCCCATAGTTTCAATATATCCCCGAAATCCACGTCCTTCTCCTTAGTACAGCGCGGCGTCCGCGGCGGCGAGCCAGACGGCCCTGCCTTCGTCGAGCTCGACGAACAGCCACGGCCCGACCGAACGGAGCACGACGCCAGTTCGCCCCGCGGCGATCGCCTCTCCCTCGGCGGACAGCCCTGACGGAACGACCCGCGAGACTCCCCCGAGGCTGACGAAGCGCGGCCTCGAGCGCTCGGCAAAAGACGCTACGGCCAGGCCCAGCGCGAGCGCCCCGGCGACTGCGAATAAGGCGGCCCCGCGCCTCGCGACGCCGCGTAGACGCTCCTTGCCGCTATAGAGCCCGGCTAAGGCGAACAAGGCGACGGCCGATACGGCGCACGACGCGGCCGCGATACCCAGCGGCCCGAACGACGGTAAAACATAGGATCGCCGGGGAAGGTTACCGAAAGACGCGGAAGCCGCCTCGGACAGGGCCGCTACGCCTCGGACCGGGAAGGCTGACGCCTCGATACGAAGGAAAAGCGCGTACGCCTCGGCGCGAAGGTCCTCGGCGCGAAGGTCCGCGGCGCGAAGGTCCGCGGCGCGAAGGTCCGCGGCGCGAAGGTCCGCGGCGCGAAGGTCCGCGGCGCCGGGATCGGGAGCCTGGCACAGCATCGCCAGCGCCCCGAGCGCGGCGGCCTTCTTCGAGGCGAGGGGGCCAGCGATAGGAGTAGCCGCGAGGGAGCCGCGAGCGGAACCGATCCCGGCCGCCCCGAGCGCCGCGTCCAGGGCGTCGGCCCAGCGCGACCCGTCGGCGTAGCCGGCGGCGCCGGACCACGAGGCGTCGGCCCTCGCGATCTCGGCGAGGCGGACGCGGGCGAAATCGGCGACCGAGGCCGGGACCGACCAGGCGGGCTCTACGACGGCGTCTACGCGGACGCGGACAGCCGGCGCGCTAATCGTCCGGACCGTTCCAGATCCGGTATCGAACCAGCGGAAAGGCTCCGGCCGTATGACGTATACGCCGGGCCCCTGAACCGTAAAGGCGCCCTTTCGGCCCGAGACGCAGGAAGGGCCCCCGCCTATGCGCCGCGAGTACTCGAAGCCCTCTCCTAATGGCTCGATGGTGCCGTCCGGTAGCTCTACCGAGGCGGAAGGCGGATACGCCAGGCCGGGCCAGCCCTGCCCCTCCGCGCTAAGGTCCCAGGAAACGACCTCCCCGGGACTGGCTACGAGGCCTGTTTCCGGCTCGACAGCTACGGCTCGCCACGGCCCGCCCACGGCGTTCACGCCGGAAGCTCCGGCGGGCAGGGGCCTCGCGGGGATAGAGCTCGGCTCGATCCGGAACTCGCCGGCTGCGTCCGAGGCCCCGAGCCCGGGCAGTCGGACCGCGCCCGGCTCGAGGGCGACAACGTAGAAGGTTCCCGTCACGCCCGGTGCCCGCTCGACCAAGGCTCCCTCGACGGAGAACGTCGGGCACTCGGCCGGAGCCCCGTCTGGGCCGAGGGCCGTCGCGACGAAGGCCTGCCTCGAGAATACGGAGCCGGGCGCCTTCCAGGACCCGAATCGCGCCCGCGGGGCGACGGCGCCTTCAACGGCCTCGACGGACCACGAGCCAAGCGAGAGGAGCCTGCCGCCGGATCGGGCGGATAAGCCCACGACGTCTATCCGCCCGACCCCGGTAACCGTGAAGCGGAACGCTATGACCGCGGAGGCGTCGGCGCCCTGCCCCGGCCGCACGTCGGAGCCGGTATACACGGCGGGGCCGCGGACGATAGGCTCCGGAGCCTCCAGGAATTCCGCCCGCTCGCCTGGCAGGAACGCCTCTATGACGAAGTCGGAACCCGACTCTGGCCTCTCCGGCAGGACCCTGACGCGACGCTCGTCCTGCCCGTAGGCCATCGCCGCGGCAAGGACGCACGCGAGCGCGGCGAGGGGCCGGGCCGCCCGTACGCCGCGCATCAATGGTCCTCCGCGGCGCCGGCCTCGGCTCCGCCCGGCGCGAAGAGCGTCTTCTCGTCGGTCCTCGAAAGCGATAGCGGGCGGCTTTCGCCGTCGGGGCGCCCCGCGCCGTAACGGCTACGCTCCGCCGCGCCGGAATCCTTTCGATCGGATATGGCCTTGAGCGCCAGCTCGTAGGCCCTCGACATCTCCCGCCTGGCCGCGCCGGCCTGCCTCCCGCCTCGAGCCGGCCCGGGATCGTCATCCAGGTACGATTCAAGCGCCTTCCTGAAGGCGGCGGCCGCCTCCTCGTACGCGCCTGCCGCGTAGGCCGAGGCGCCTATGTTATACCAGGACATCGCGATGACGCCCGTATCCGCTCCGGCGATCGCCGCCTCGTACATGGCTATAGCCGGAGCCTTCTCGCCGAGGTAGGAGAAGACGTTGGCCAGGTCGTAGGAGGCTATAGGCTCGGAACCCGCCCCTGCTTCCAGGTACAGGGCCGCTGCCTCGTGGGCGAAGCCGTCCGCGTAGAGCCCGTTGGCCCGCGCGACCATGAACGGCCTGGCGAGCCCGCACGAGCAGAGGCCGAGCGCCGCGAAGGCCACGGGAACGACGCCCCTAATCCGGGGCCTACTCATCGCGGCCCTCCTTCCTCTCGGCGAGGCGACGCCCGCCCGATCGAGGCGATCCCGATAGGAGGAGCGCTAGCGACAGCGAGACGAAGGCGACGAGGGCCAGGGCGGGGGAGGCGTCCACTTCCACCCGCACGTCGCGGCGCCCGCCCTTGGACGAGGCCGCGCCGGAACAGACGGCGGCCAACCTGGCGAAGGCGTCGGGCTCGTCGGCCCGGACGTAGGGCCCGCGTCCCGCCGCCGCCCAGGCCCTCATGGCCGCCTCGTCCAGCGAGGTCGCCATCGGCCGGCCAGCCCGGTCGAGCGCCGGCGACCCGTCGGCGCCTACGACCCGAGCCGCGCGGTCGCCCCCGAACCCTACGAAGGCGAGCGCGGCGCCGGCGGCGGCCGCCCTGGACGCCGCCGCCCGGGCTCCGCCTCCGGTATCGTTGCCGTCGCTGAGCACTACGACGACGCGGGCCGTGCCGGCGCTGAAGGCGGGCCGCACGGCCTCGTCGATAGCCGCGCCGACGTCCGAGCCGGCCGCGCTCGTCACCGTGGGGCCCGCCCACCGCACGGCGTCCTCGAAGGCCCGCCGGTCCCTGGTGGGGGGGCAGAGCGTCGCGGGCCTGCCGCGGAAGGCGACGACCGAGAGCCCGGCTCCCTCGGCAGAGGCGGCGAGCCTCGAGGCGAGCTCCTTGGCCAGTTCCAGCCTCTGGCCGCGCCCGTCGTCGGAGAGCATGGAATTCGAGGCGTCTATGACGAAGGCGATCTCCGCCCCGGAGACGGGCTCGGAGACGTACCTGGGCACGCGGAGAGCTCCGGCCGCCGCGACCGTGCACGCTACCCAGAACGCGCCGCCCAGGACGGCCGCGGCCGCGCGCCTCGCGACGTAGCGCTTCCAGGCCGCGGACGAGCCGCGGGCGAGGCCGAGCGAGCCGGGAGCCGCGCGCAGCCTCGCGAGGAAGCGCGCCTGAAGGACGGCGTACGGCAGCAGGGCGGCGAGGAGCCAGGCGTACGGGCCGCTCACGCTAGCCCCCCGAGCGCGAGCCTCCGCAGCG
>JAHIWG010000021.1 GCA_018816345.1 Spirochaetota bacterium
CGCGTGGAGGCTCGAGCGGTTCATCATCAATTCCGGCAGCACAATCACCTCGACGAGCGCCGTCTGCCTCGTCTCCGCCGACGGGCGCCGGGACGAGCGCGTCGCGACCGGCGACGGCCCGATAGACGCCTCGTTCAAGGCCATAGACAAGATCGTCGGGTCCAAGGCCGTCCTCGAGGATTTCTCCGTCGACGCCGTGACCGGCGGCAAGGACGCCCAGGGCGAGGCCCGCGTCAGGATAAAGCGCGACGGGAGGATCTATAACGGCCAGGGCGTCTCCACCGACGTCATCGACGCGAGCGTCAGGGCCTACGTCGACGCCATCAACGCGATGATCGCCGACGCGTCGTACGCTGACTCGTCGAGACCCGACTCCTCGAGGGCCGAGCCCTCCGCGAAGCGAAAGGATGCCGCCGATGCCGCCGTGCCAGCGCGTAACGCTTCTTGACTCGACGCTACGGGACGGGGCCCAGGGCGAGGGCATAAGCTTCTCGGTAGCCGACAAGCTAGGTATAGTAGACGCCCTCGACGAGCTTGGCGTCGACCTCATCGAGGCGGGCAACCCCGGTTCCAACCCCAAGGACAAGGAATTCTTCAAGGAGGCGGCCGGCCTCCGCCTGCGTAACGCTCGAGTCGCGGCCTTCGGGTCGACCAGGCGCAAGGGCGTCGTCGCCTCGGAGGACGCTCAGCTACGGAGCCTCCTCGACGCGGGGACCGAGACCGTGGTCATGTTCGGCAAGTCATGGGACTTCCACGTCGAACGCGTCCTAGGCGCCAGCCTCGAGGAGAACCTGGAGATGATATGGGACTCCGTAGCCTACCTCCGCTCCGAGGGCCGGCGCGTCATCTTCGACTCGGAGCATTTCTTCGACGGGTTCGCGGCCAACCCCGCCTACGCCCTGGATTGCCTCAGGTCGGCCGTGGAGGGCGGCGCGGAGTGCCTGGCGCTCTGCGACACCAACGGCGGCAGCCTGCCGGAGGCCGTCGCGGCGGGAGTCGAGGCCGCGATGGGCCTGTCGAGGGTCGCCGGGCCGGCCGTGACGGTCGGCATCCACGCCCACAACGACTCTGGCCTCGCCGTCGCCAATTCGCTGTCGGCCGTCAGGGCCGGAGCCCTCCACGTGCAGGGTACGCTGGTAGGCTTCGGGGAACGCTGCGGCAACGCCAACCTCTCCACCATAGCCGCCAACGCGAGGCTCAAGCTGGGCCTGGATTGCCTTAGGGGGAACGGCCTCGCCGGGCTGTCCCGGGCCGTAAGGCGCGTCGCGGAGATAGCCAACGTCACGCTCGACGAGGGCATGCCCTACGTCGGCCTCAAGGCCTTCGCCCACAAGGCGGGCATGCACGTGGACGCGGTGCTCAAGTCGCCATCCTCGTTCGAGCACGTCGAGCCGGAGGGCGTCGGCAACGAGAGGCGAATACTCGCCTCCGAGGTCGGCGGACGCTCGGTCGTGATGGAACGGCTGCGGAAGATCCTGCCCGACGCGCAGAAAGGCGATCCGGCGGTCGGACGTGCCCTTGAGCGGCTCAAGGACATGGAGCGGCTAGGCTACCAGTACGAGGGCGCGGAGGCGAGCCTGAGCCTCCTGCTACGCAAATCGTCAGGCGCCTACGAGCCGTACTTCGAGCTCGTGCGCTACAGGACGACCGGGGAGCGCAGCCCGGCCCAGTCCGGCGACGCCGTCGCGGCCCGCGGAACGGCGCAGGCGCACGCCATGGTGCAGCTGACGGTAGGCGGGGTCGAGGAGATACAGGCGGCGGTCGGCGACGGCCCGGTCCACGCCCTGGACCAGGCCCTGCGCAGGGCCCTCGCGAGGTTCTATCCGAGCCTCGAGGGTATGCGCCTCGCCGACTTCAAGGTCAGGGTCATCGACGGCTCCGGCGCGACCGCGGCGACGGTCCGCGTGCTCATAGAGAGCCGCGACTCGGACTGCGCGTGGACTACCGTAGGCGTGTCCACCGACGTCATAGAGGCGAGCTGGCTGGCCCTGGTCGACTCGATCGAATATAAGCTCGAGAAGGACGGGGTCAAGGCGCCCCTGACGCAGACGCAACGGCCCGAGGCCGTCTAAGAACGGCCCGCTGGGCGAAGAGGAGTACTCGATGGCGATGACGATGACGCAGAAAATTTTGGCCGCCCACTCGGGCGAGGTATCGGTGGAGGCCGGCCAGCTCATAGAGGCCGGGCTAGACCTCGTCCTAGGTAACGACGTGACGGCGCCGGTAGCCATAAAGGAATTCAGGAAGATAGAGGGCGCGAAGGTGTTCGATCGCTCGAAGATAGCGCTCGTGCCCGATCATTTCGCTCCCAACAAGGATATCAAGGCCGCCGAGCAGTGCAAGGCGATGCGGGACTTCGCCCGCGAGCACAATATTGAGCACTACTTCGAGATAGGCTGCATGGGCATCGAGCATGCCCTCCTCCCGGAGCGCGGGCTCGTACTTCCCGGCGAGCTCGTCATAGGGGCCGATTCGCATACCTGCACCTACGGCGCCGTCGGCGCGTTCTCCACAGGGGTAGGATCCACCGATATGGCGGCGGGCATGGCCACCGGCCGCGCCTGGTTCAAGGTCCCCGCGGCCATACGCTTCGTCCTCACCGGGAAGATGGCCGGATGGGCCACGGGCAAGGACCTGATCCTCTCCATCATCGGCGCCATCGGCGTCGACGGCGCGCTGTACCGATCCATGGAGTTCGACGGCCCCGGCGTGGCGGCGCTCTCCATGGACGAGCGATTCAGCATAGCCAACATGGCGATCGAGGCGGGAGCCAAGAACGGCATCTTCCCGGTCGACGAGAGGACCAGGGCCTGGGCCGCGTCCGTATCGTCGAGGCCCTTCGCCGAGTACTCGGCCGACGCCGACGCCGAGTACGAGCGGACCGTCGAGATAGACCTGGCGTCGGTGCGGCCGACCGTGGCTTTCCCGCACCTGCCGTCGAATACGCGCCTCGCGGCCGACTCGGGGGGGGTGGCCGTTGACCAGGTCGTCATCGGCTCCTGCACCAACGGGCGCATCGAGGACCTGCGCGTCGCGGCGTCTATCCTCAAGGGGCGCGGCGTAGCGAGGGGCGTGCGCTGCATAGTCTTCCCCGCGACGCAGAAGATATACCTGGAGGCCGTGCGCGAGGGCCTCGTGGAGACCTTCATAGAGGCGGGCGCCGTCGTGTCTACGCCGACCTGCGGGCCCTGCCTGGGAGGCCACATGGGCATCCTGGCCGAGGGCGAGCGCGCCGTCGCCACCACCAATAGGAATTTCGTGGGCCGGATGGGGCATCCTGGCTCCGAGGTCTACCTCGCGAGCCCCGCCACGGCGGCGGCCAGCGCGGTGACCGGCAGGATAACGGACCCCGGCGCCGTGATGGCCGCGCCCGAGCGCGCCTAGGCCGGGCCCCGATGATACACGATAGGAACGAGGGAATGAAAATGGCAAACGGATACCGGGTATGGAAATACGGGGACGACGTCGATACCGACGTCATAGTGCCGGCGCGCTACCTGACGACCAGCGTCCCCTCGGAGCTGGCCGCGCATTGCATGGAGGATATCGACTCGGGCTTCGCGTCCGGCGTCATGAAGGGCGACGTGATAGTCGCCGGCAGGAATTTCGGATGCGGCTCGTCCCGCGAGCACGCGCCCATCGCTATCAAGGCTTCCGGCGTCTCGTGCGTCGTCGCCGCCAGCTTCGCGCGTATCTTCTACAGGAACGCCATAAACATAGGGCTGCCGATACTCGAGTGCCCCGAGGCGGCCGCCGAGGCGGATTCCGGCGACATGATGGAGATAGACCTCGAGGCGGGGACCGTGAGCAACCTCACCAAGGGCGCGACGCGGAACGCGGCGCCTTTCCCCCCGTTCATGAGGGGGATCATGGAGGCCGGAGGCCTCATCGAGTACGTCTCCGCGCAGCGGAAGGCGGCGACGGTCGACGGGAAGGACGAGAGGGCATGAGATACAGGATAGCTACTATACCGGGGGACGGCATCGGCCCCGACGTGGTCGCGGAGGCGAGGAAGGCCCTCGAGGCCGTCGCCTCAGTGTCGGGCTTCGAGCTCGAGTTCGCGGAGGCGATGATGGGCGGCGCGGCGATCGACGCGACGGGGGAGCCCCTGCCCGAGACGTCGCTCGAGATTTGCAGGCGTTCCGACGCGGTCCTGCTGGGCGCGGTAGGCGGCCCGAAGTGGGACGGGCTGCCCGGGGACAAGCGGCCGGAGGCGGGCCTCCTGGGGCTCCGGGCCGGGCTCGGCGCCTACGCCAACCTGCGGCCGGCCCGCATGTTCCCGGAGCTGGCGGCGTCGTGCCCGCTGCGCGCGGACATAGTGGCCGGGGGCCTGGACATGCTCATAGTGCGCGAGCTGACGGGCGGCATATACTTCGGGCAGCGCGGTCAGGACGAAGGCGGCGACGCGGCCTGGGACACGGAGCGGTACTCCCGCGCCGAGGTCGAGCGCCTGCTCGCGGTCGCGTACGGCGCGGCGCGCGCGCGGGGCCGCAGGTTGTGCGTCGTGGACAAGGCCAACGTCCTGGAGTCGAGCCGGCTGTGGCGCCGGGTCGCCATGGAGACGGCTGCGCTCCATCCCGACGTGGAGACATCGTTCATGTACGTCGATAACTGCGCGATGCAGCTCGTCAGGAACCCGCGACAGTTCGACGTCATAGCGACGAGCAACATGTTCGGCGACATCCTCTCGGACGAGGCCAGCATGATAACCGGCTCGATCGGCATGCTCGCGAGCGCCAGCGTCGGAGGGAGCGGGCCAGGCATATTCGAGCCCATCCACGGCTCGGCCCCGGACATAGCGGGCCGCGACGCGGCCAACCCGCTGGCGACGATACTGTCCGCGGCCATGCTCCTATCGTACGCGCTCAACCGAAAGGAGGAGGCGGCCCTGGTGGAGGGCGCCGTGGCCGCGGTCCTCGCCGAGGGCCTCCGCTGCGCTGACATAGCGTCGGGCGCCCCGGCTGAACGCGTGCTCGGGACTAGGGCGATGGGCGAGGCTGTCGCCCGGAAGATAAGGGAGGCGGCCCGATGAGGATGAGCGGCGCGCGCGTCATAGTCGAATGCATAATAGAGCAGGGAGTCGACACCGTCTTCGGGTATCCCGGAGGCACGGTGCTCAATATCTACGACGAGCTGTACAAGCACGCCGACAGGCTCAGGCACGTGCTCACGTCGCACGAGCAGGGAGCGGCCCACGCCGCCGACGGCTACGCCAGGGCGTCCGGCCGTACCGGGGTGGTGATCGCGACGAGCGGGCCGGGAGCCACCAACCTCGTCACCGGCATCGCGACCGCGTACATGGACTCGGTGCCGATGGTGGCCATCACGGGGAGCGTGCCGCGCAAGCTCAAGGGCAAGGACAGCTTCCAGGAGATAGACATAGCCGGCATCACCATGCCAATAACGAAGCACAACTTCGTCGTCAAGGAGCCGGGCGAAATAGCCTCGACCATACGCAGGGCCTTCGAGATAGCCGCCTCCGGGCGTCCCGGCCCCGTGCTCGTCGATATTCCCAAGGACCTGACGGCGGCCGACTCGGAATGGTCGCCCCAGCGCATACGCGCCCGGTCGACCCTGGCCAAGGGGGCCGTCCCCGCCGGCGATATCGAGATAGAGGAGGCCGCCGAGCTTATCGCCGCGGCCCGCAGGCCTTTCATCGTGTCGGGAGGCGGCGTCATCGCCTCGGGCGCGTCGGAGGCCCTCGCGGGGCTAGCCGAGACGCTAGACGCGCCGGTGGCCGTAACGCTGATGGGCCAGGGGTCTTTTCCCGCCGGCCATCCCCTGAGCACGGGCATGATAGGCATGCACGGGACCAGGGCGTCCAATAACGCCGTCCGCGAGACCGATCTCCTCATAGCCATCGGCATGCGGTTCTCGGACCGCGTCATAGGCGACGCCTCTCGCTTCGCCAAGGGCTCCCACATCCTGCATATAGACGTGGATCCCTCCGAGATAGGCAAGAACATACGCTGCTACCGTTCCCTCGTAGGCGACGTCTCCGATATCTTGGCGAGGCTCTCAGGGCGGCTCAAGCCCGCACGCAGGCCCCAGTGGCTCGCGAGCGTAGCCGGCTGGAGGCGCGAAGTCCCCGTACGCCCAGAGACGGCGGGGCTCGCCCCCCGCGCCATACTCGAGTCGATCCACGAAGCCTTCGGCGACGAGACGATCATCGCCACCGAGGTCGGCCAGCACCAGATTTGGACGGCCCAGTATTATCCGTTCTCCCGGCCCCGCACGTTCATCTCGTCGTGCGGGCTCGGGACCATGGGCTTCGGTACCGGGGCCGCCATAGGGGCCCAGATGGCGAGGCCCGACTCCCGCGTCGTGCACGTCGCCGGGGACGGCTCGTTCCGCATGAACTGCGCGGAGCTCGCGACCATAGCGCGCTACGACCTGCCCATAACGATCGTCGTCGTGAATAACGGCACCCTCGGCATGGTCAGGCAGTGGCAGACCCTGTTCTACGGCAAGCGGTACTCGCAGACCGACCTGGACCGGCCGCCGGACTTCGTCAAGCTGGCCGACGCGTACGGCATCGCCGGCGTCCGTCCCGGCGGCATCGACGAGCTACGGGAGGCGCTATCCCGGGCGGCGAGGGGCAGGGCGCCCCTCCTCGTCGACTGCCGAGTCGGCATAGACGAGAACGTGCTGCCGATAGTGCCTCCCGGGAAGCCCATAGACGAGCAGATCATGCAGGTCGACTAGGCGAGCGATACGTCCTTGGGGCGCTCCGGCTTCTTGAACCGGAGCGCCGCCTTGAACCCGTCGGAACCCGATAGCGTTATGGAGGCGCCGAGCTGCCCGGAGAGGGCGTTGATGAACTTGATGCCCAGCCCGGGAGCGTCAGCCAGCGCGTCCTGGCAACCCCTGCCGTCGTCCTCGTACCCGAGCAGGTACGCGTCGCCGTCGGGGGCGATGGAGACGCGTATAGCGCCGCCCTCGTCCCCGAACGCGTGCCGCGCCGAGTTCGAAACGAGCTCGTGGACGATGAGCCCGCAGGGCAGGGCGACGTCCAGCGAGAACGGGTCCGCGTCTACGTCGATGCTCGCCTCGACGGGGCTCCCGTCCCGCATCGCCAGCGTCGTCGCGACGACGGTCCGCAGGTATTCCCCCATATGGATGCCGTCGAGGCGCCTCGAGGTCCAGAGCTGGTCGTAGGCGCGCGCGAAGGATTCAACCCTGCCTAGGAGCTTGCCTAGGATAGCCGCGGCGGAGGAGTCCGCGAGCATCTGGTGCCCTATGATCGACGCTATCAGTTGCAGGTTGTTCTTGACCCTGTGGTTAACCTCTCGGAGGTAGGCGTCGCGTTCCTTGAGCGCGGAGCGGAGGGCCACGGTCCGATCCTCGACCATCGCCGCCAGGCGCTCGGTCTGGAGGTCCTTGATGCGGGCTAGCTCGAGCGCCGCGAGGTGAACGCGCACCCGGGCTAGTATCTCGACGGGCTCCACCGGCTTCGTCATGTAGTCCGCGGCCCCTACCGAGAAGGCCTTGGCGATATCGAGGCCGCTGGCCATGGCCGACAGGAATATCACGGGGGCGCCGGCGGTCGCCGGGTCCGACTTGAGCGCCGCGCAGACGCTATAGCCGTCCAGGTCGGGCATCATCACATCGAGTAGCACTATGTCCGGCCTCAGCCGCCTGGCTCGCTCTAGGCCGCGAGCGCCGTTCGTGGCTACGCATACCGAGAAGCCCTCGGGCTCGAGGACGCTCCGTATGAAGTCGAGGATGGACGGGGTGTCGTCTATGGCCAGGATGACCGCCTCGGGCTTGCCGCCGTCTCGAGCCCGCTCGCTCATGGGGCTACCGCCTTCCTATCGGGCGAGATAGGCGACGACGCCGTGCGCGACGACGCCGTGCGCGACGACGCCGTGCGCGACGAGGCGATGCGCTCTATCTCGTCGTCGTCGTAGGACGCGGCCGCCGACTCGAGCGCCGAGGCGCTCGCCTTAAAGCCCGAGCCGCGGAGCGTCGCGATGCATCGCTCGATCGCCGAGTAATCGCCGCGATCCGCGGCGTCGACCAGGGCCCGGCGTATATCGTCGGGGATAGTCTCGTCCGCCGCCGCCTCGCCTGGCTGCGAAGACCCGTCCCGCGACTCGGGAAGCCGCGGCGCGCGCCTAGGGTCCGTCGATTCCGTCGGCAGCGGAATCCTGAACGAGAACGTAGACCCGCTCCCCACGACGCTCTCGACCTCGAGCGTGCCGCCCATGAGCTCTATGAGCCCCTTGGATATCGACAAGCCCAGTCCGGTGCCCTCGACGTACCTGCCCGGTTCCCGGAACCGTTCGAACGGCTTATAGATCCGCTTGAGCGATTCCGGGTCTATGCCAGGTCCCGTATCGGTCACCGAGTACGAGAAGTAGCCGTCGGCGTAGTCCGCCCGTATATGGACCGAGCCCGCCGTCGTGAATTTGATGGCGTTGGAGCTCAGGTTAAGCATTACCTGCCTGATGCGGCGCTCGTCGCCGTTAGCGATGAGCGGTAAGGAGTCCGCCCCCTCGAAGCGTATCTCGAGGCCCTTCTCAAGGGCGCGCGGCCGGGAGATGTTCTCCACGAAGCGGGTCGTGCTCGTAAGCATGAAGGCGCTGACGTTAAGCTCGAAGCGCCGGGCCTCGATGCGGCTCACGTCGAGGACGTCCTGGATAATGGATAACAGGTGCGCTCCGGAAAGGTTGATGAGATCGGCCTTCCTGCGGGTCTCCGGGCTCTGAGACGCGTCGTCCCGGATGAGGCTCGAGAAACCGATTATGCCGTTCAGGGGGGTCCGTAGCTCGTGGCTCATGTTGGCCAGGAATTCCGTCTTGGCCTTGCTGGACGCGTCCGCTGATTCTAGGTACTGCCTGGTCTTATCCCGTTCCAGGGCCAGGTCGGCGTTGCGGCGCTTCAGCTCGGCCGTCCGCTTGGATACGCGCGACTCGAGCTCGGCGTTCAGCGCCTTGAGCTCCGATACGTTAGCGGCGATGGTCGATCCCATTCGCCGAAGTAGGCTGATGAGCGGGTCGAATTCGACGAAGCGCACGGCCGCGCTGCCCGGGCTCGACGGATCGGCCAGATAGTACGAGCTGACGACGCTCGACAGGTATTCTATGGGCCGCCTCAGCACGGCTACGACCATGATCCGGATCGCCATGTACGTCATCCCGAGGATGACGGCTATGACGCCCATGACGTACGCCGCGTTCCTGAACGCGGCGCGCTCGTACTCGGTCTCGAGCATGCGGAATTCGGCCCGGCCTATGGTCGCCCCGTCGTATTTAATCCAGCGCACGTAGGTCATCTTCCCTACGCCCGCCCGCTCGTGCGAAGCGAATCCGTAGAGGAGGCCTCGCCGATCGTAGACGCTCAGGGCGGCGACGGGCCAAGCGGAGACTAGGTCCTCGGCGGCCGACCTTAGCCCGTCCGTATCGAGCTCCTTTAGGAGGCGCGCGAGGCCGATTTGCAGCGTGCTCTCGAAGCGGGAGGCGTCCAGCGCGATCTTCTCCCGAGTGGTCCTCGAGAACACCAGGTAGGTGGATAGGGCGCATAGCGGCAGGATGCACGCGAAGATGAGCACTATCATGGTCAAGACTTGCTTGATGAACGATTTCCTCGGATGCGACGTTTTCATCTGCGCTGGAAGATCCCCCGATAGATAACGAATTTCACCTGGAGACGGGCACGTCGATAGTATCGGCCATCCGGCCGGCGCGCGCAAGACGGATATCTCCCGATGAGTCCATCGCGCGCCATTCTATCGTCTTGACGCCTCCGGCCGCTCGGTCTATGGTAGTGCCGCTTTTCTTTAGCGCGCGGAGGGAACCATGGAAGACACGATAGAAGGCGACTCGTACGACACGCCCGACGGGATCAAGCGATACGCGAGCGAATACCTTATGCTCGGGTCGCGATGGAGCCCGTACAGCAAGTTCTTCGAGGTCATGTTCCAGTCCCGGCGCCTGGCCCTCCGGGGGCTGTACGACGACGAGGCCTGGGCGAGGAGTTCCATCGAGATCCTCCGCCGACTGGAGCGATGCGGCGCCAAGCTCCATATCTCGGGTCTCGATAACGTGCGCGCCCTGTCGAGGCCGGCGGTCTTCATCTCCAACCACATGAGCACCTTCGAGACGCTCCTCCTGCCCGGGATCATCAACCCCATCCGCCCGTGTACCTACGTCGTCAAGGAGAAGCTTCTCAACGGCCTCATATGGGGCCCGATAATGCGCTCGCGCGATCCAATCTCGGTGACGCGGACCGATGCCCGCAAAGACCTGGAGGCAGTGATGCAGGGCGGCGCCGAGCGCCTCGCCAAGGGCCGGTCCATCATAATCTTCCCCCAGGGGACCCGGACCGACGCCTTCTCGCGCGCCGGGTTCAATAGCCTGGGCGTCAAGCTCGCCTCCCGGGCGGGCGTTCCCGTGGTCGCCGTCGCCGTCAAGACGGACTACTGGGGCAATTCGCCCCTCTTCCGCGGCTTCGGCCCCGTGCGTCGCGACCGCCCGGTGATGATACAGTTCGCCCCCGCCATGGCCGTCTCCGGCCGCGGCAAGGCCGAGCACGAGGCCGTCCTCGACTTCATCGAGGGGCGCCTCCGGGAATGGGGCGGGCAGATGGCGGAAACCGCGGTAGACTGAATAGACCGTATGTTTCGCGCTAGCGCTTAATCGACCCATGGCGCGTGCGGGCAATCGCTTGCGGCGCCGCTCGGGGCCGATATGCGCATGAACCTTCCGAGGACCCTGGAAGGAACGCTATCCGGAACCGCCTCGTGGTCCTTGACCGCGACGTGGCCCGATCCTTCGGGCTTTTCCCTGGATCTCGAACTCGGAGTCGCGAGCCTGACCCGAACCGGGCTTAGGCCGGGCGAGTGGACCTTCCGTATCGACGTCCCATTTCCTCGCGGATAGCCTACTGCCAAGTTCTTTTAGACCCGATACCGGATTATGCAGCGCGCCGAGCGCCTCGGCCTCGACGCGGTCGAGCATGTGCTCGGCGCCGCTCCTCGCGGCGATCGCGAGCACTCGACAGGCGTCGACGTCGACCGTCCTATATTCGATCGCCGCGATCGGGAAGGTAATCATGGATGGGGCTATGCCTCGATTCGAAGCCGTCGTTCAACCGCGTCGACCGATAGAGGTTCGGAAGGGCGACGCAGCTATCGCGCGTACTCTCTCCGTCCTTTCTCCTTGCCCTCGCGCGCCGTCCGCGGTACCTTCGATTTATGAGCGATATTCTAAGGATTGAGGGGCTCTCCAAGCGGTACGGCCAGGTGCTGGCGGTGGACGACGTGTCGTTCTCCATACCTGAAGGAGTATGCTTCGGATTGCTCGGCCCTAACGGCGCGGGCAAGACCACTACGATAGAGATCATGGAAGGCATAACCGCCCCGAGCGCCGGCAAGGTGCTGTTCCGAGGCCTGCCTATAGGCAAGGACTTCAAGGCCAAGGTAGGCATCCAGTTCCAGAGCACGGCGCTACCCGAGTTCATCACCGTCAAGGAGACCCTGGAGCTGTTCTCCTCGTTCTACGAGGCCCCGAGGCCGATGGGCGAGGTCATAGATCTGTGCTCGCTCTCCGACATCCTGGACCGCGATAACCAGAAGCTCTCAGGCGGCCAGCGGCAGCGCATGCTCCTGGCACTCGCCATCATTCCGAGGCCCGAGATCGTGTTCCTGGACGAGCCGACGACCGGGCTGGATCCTCAGGCGCGCCGCAACTTCTGGGAGCTGATCGACCTCGTAAAGGCAGAGGGGACGACGGTCATCCTGACTACCCATTACATGGACGAGGCCCAGCTCCTATGCGACAGGGTAGCGATCATGGACCGCGGCAGGATACTGGAGATAGACACTCCCGACTCGCTGCTGGAGAAGCACTTCGACGGCGTACTCATTAGGCTGCCCTACGACGGCTGCTGCACGGACGCTCTCGCCGGCTTCGAGGGCATAGCCATAGGCGAGGACGCCATCGAGCTCCAGACGGAGACCCTGGACAGGAGCCTCAAGGACCTGCTGGCGGCCAGGGTGGACCTGACGGGGCTGTCGATCCACAAGCCCAACCTCGAGGATCTCTTCATTAAGCTGACAGGCAGTTCCCTGCGGACTTGAAAGGGCAAGCGTTATGGTACTAAAGCAGTTCGCGGCGCTGTACAAGGCGCGCACGATGGAATTCGTCAGAGACCGCGGGACGTTCTTCTGGAACCTGCTGTTCCCCGTCTTCATCGTCCTTGGCATGGCCTTCGCGTTCTCGGGCGGCGACGAGACGCTGTTCAAGGTCGGCGTCGTCGGGACGCCCGACGGGTCGCCTCGGCTACTTGGCATGGAGCAGGTGCAGGCTATCCCGTACGCTGACGCCGAGTCGGCCCTCCAGCGGCTCGAGCGGCACCAGATAGACTTCGTATTGGATTTTAACCGGGCGACCTACGCCATAAACGGGGAGTCCAGCAAGGGCCGCTTCGTCAGGGACCTGTTCTCCGCGCAGCAGGCGGCGGGTGCCGGCGCGACCGCGCCCGCCAGGTTGTTCGAGGAGGTCGTCGTCTCGGGCCGGGCCACGAGGTACGTCGATTGGCTCGTGCCTGGCGTCATAGGCATGAACATGATGTTCTCGAGCCTCTTCGGCGTCGGCTACGTCATCGTCAGGTACAGGAAGAACGGCGTCCTCAAGCGATTCAAGGCGACTCCCGTCGGAGCGCTCAACTTCGTTAGCGCGCAGGCGGCCAGCAGGCTGGTGATAGTGCTCCTGACGTCGGTATTCGTGTTCTCGGGTACTAACATGTTCCTCCGCTTCATGATGAGGGGCAGCTACCTTAACCTATTGCTGCTGACGACTGTGGGAATCCTGTGCATGATATCGCTCGGGCTCGTGTTCGCCTCCCGCATGCGTAGCGAGGAGATGGCGGGAGGAGTGCTCAACGTCGTGACCTTCCCGATGCTGGCCCTGTCGGGAGTGTTCTTCTCGCTCGAGGGAAGCCCGACGATCCTGAGGACGATATCCCGGGTCTTCCCCCTGACTCATTTCATCGAGGGAGCGCGCGCCATCATGATAGACGGCGCGGGGCTCGTCCAGATCCTCCCCAACCTGCTCGTGCTCGGGGGGCTCACCGCGGCGTTCCTGGCCCTTAGCGCGGCGCTCTTTAAATGGGAGTGATACCGGGTTATACTGGGCGGCATGGAAAACCTACAAGACAAGGCTGTAGCGCTTCACGCGGCCGGCTCTAATTGCGCCCAATCGGTCCTATGCGCCTTCTCCGACGAGATAGGCTTCGACGCCGTTCAGGCCCATCGTTTCTCGACCTGCCTAGGCGCGGGGCTAGGCCGCAGGCAGCTCCTATGCGGCGCCGTGTCCGGGGGCGCGATGGCCCTGGGAGCCGCCCTGGGCAACGATTCCGGCGCGGACCTGGCCGCCAAGGAGCGCTGCTACGGCCTCGTCGCGGCCTTCGTGGGCGCTATCGAGGCCGAATTCGGTTGCAGCGATTGCCGGGGTCTACTGGGCGTCGACCTGAACACCGAGGAAGGCAGGGCCGAGCATCAGGCTCGGGGGCTCGGCCAGGCGGTATGCAATAGGGTCATACGTCGCTCGGTGGAGCTCGTCGCGGCGACTATATCCGCCGAGCGCGGCGGGATATAGCTAGAGGCCCAAGGCCTCTCGTACGTCGCGCTCGATATCCTTGGGCTCCACCGTCGGCGCGAAACGCTTGACGGCCGAGCCGTCCCTCGACACGAGGAATTTCGTGAAATTCCATTTGACAGCGTCGCCTACGGCGCCCGGTGCGCTCTTCCTCAGGTGCACGAAGAGCGGATGCGCGCGCTTGCCGTTGACGTCGACCTTGGCCATGAGCTGAAAAGTCACGCCGAAGTCGCGCTTGCAGAAGGTCGCGATCTCGGCCTCCGCCCCGGGTTCCTGGTGGGCGAACTGGTCGCACGGGAACCCTATGACGACGAGCCCCTCGTCGACGTACTTCTTATGCAGGGCCTCGAGCCCGGCGTATTGGGGCGTGAAGCCGCACTTGCTGGCAGTATTGACGACGAGCAGCGCCTTGCCGCGGTACGCGCCAAGATCCAGGTCTGATCCGTCTATGGCCTTGGCCGAGTAGTCGAACACGGTCTCGTTCATCCGCTCTCCTTCATGATAGGGAATATCTTATATATGATACTAATAGCAGCCATAAAAGGCGACCGGGATACGCTTCTAGTGCGAAATCGACTGACACCGCGCGCGTTATGTACTATTATCATCGCGTGAGCGACGCCAACGAGCAGGCCAAGGATCGAAGTGCCGATATCCTATCCCAATATAATAAGCTCAGCCAAACAGGGGCGATAGAGAACCTGGAGGCTCTCCGCAAGGAGAACCGCGAGCTCGATAGGCTCATTACCGACGCCGCCGCGCTCATCGCCTTGCCATCGGTGCCGCTCATGCTGGATTTCGTCATAGACAAGGTGCTCGAGCGCTTCGTGCCGGAATTCCTGGCCTTCGTCATCGAGCCGCCGCGAGGCACCCGGCTAAGCCAGTTCTGCTACAGGAACCTCAAGCCCAGCGACGAGACTATACCCATAGAGTGCTACAAGCGCCTGAAGGATCATTTCCTCTCCAAGCCGTTCTCCGATCATTTCGAGGCCATACGCGACCAGACCGGCGAGTATCCCGGGCTGAAAGCGTACTCTCCGGAGCTGATCTTCCCGATGCGCGGCATCAGCGGCCTCTACGGCATAGTCGTTATGGGGCGCAAGGTCGTAGGGGAGACCTATTCCGATCTTGAGCGCATGTACATCGATAGGCTCTCGAGGTTCCTCTCCGTCGGGATACAGAACGGCCTGCATCACCAGAGCTCCATAACGGACGCCAAGACCGGTCTCTATAACCATGATTTCTTCATGCACAGGCTAGAGGAGGAGATATCGAGATGCGGCCGCAACAAGTCGTCGGCGTGCGTGCTGATGCTTGACGTCGATTACTTCAAGCGCTTCAACGATCGCTACGGGCATATGGCCGGCGACGTGGCCCTCGAGTCCCTGGCGACCGCTATCAAGGGCCTGATGAGGTCGAGCGACGCGGTAGCCAGGTTCGGCGGCGAGGAATTCTGCGTGCTGGCCGTCGATTGCGACGTCCGATCGGCGCTCGAGGTGGCCGAGCGAATACGGGCCGAGGTCGAGTCCCTCCGCATCGATCACGGAGGCGAGTCCCTTAGCATAACTGTCAGCATCGGGGCGCGCATGCTCGACTCGCGTGCGGAGGCCAAGCAGGTGCTGGACGACGCCGACAAGGCGCTCTACGCCTCCAAGGCCGGCGGACGAAACAGGTGCAGCCTCTTCCGGCCGGGACTGCTCGGCCGCGCCTCGCTCGCGAGGACCGCCCGAACGGGCGCCCAGGCGCGATGACCTGCCTCGAGATGGCGCTGCCGACTATCGGACCGCGCCGCCGGCCGGCGGTCGTTTCCGTGGTAGGGGCGGGAGGGAAGACGAGCCTCGTATTCGCGCTCGCCTCGGAGGCCCGGGCGGCGGGCCTGGAAGTCCTAGTGACGACCACGACCCGTATCCGCGATCCTCGCGGCGAGGGGCGCGGTATCGACGCGTTCCTCGCGGACGCGTCGTGGCGAGCCGGCGGAACCGCAGCCTTGCCGAGCGCCTCGGAGGCTCGCAGCCGCTCGGGTGCGCTACCGGCCGTCGGGACGCTCGGCCTGGCGGGGACGGCCGGCCTCTCGGGGGCCGGCCTCCCGAGGAGCGGCTTCGTGGCGGCGCTAGGCTCCGGAGTCGACGCGGGCAAGCTAGGCGGCATATCCCCGGCCTTGGTAGGCGAGGCGGAAGGCTGGGACCTTATAATCGTCGAGGCCGACGGGGCTAGGGGGCTGTCGTTAAAGGCCCCGGCGGATCACGAGCCAGTAATACCGGCCTCTTCCGACGTCGTAGTGGCCGTCATAGGGCTCGATTGCCTCGGCCGCCCGCTCGGCGATGCCATAGCCTTCAGGCCCGAGCTGGTGGCGAGGCTCGCGGGAATACGGATAGGCGACGCGATACGGCCCGCGGATATCGCGGCCCTCGCGTCCTCGCCCCTCGGATGCTTCAAGTTGGCTCCTCCGACGGCGCGGCGCGTGCTCGCGCTTAATAAGGCCGACGCCGCGCCGGACGGCGCTTCCGCGGAAACGGCCTCGTCCGCGATCTCCGCGGGGGCGGCCGATATGGTCGTCGTAGCCTCGTTCCGCGAGGCGAGCGCCGGCGCCCGGATACGTAGCTACTCTCGCCCTTGAAAGGAAACGATATGGAGCTGTTCAAGAAAGCCGCCGAGTTGACCGAGCTCAATGTCCCCTTCGCCATGGCCACCATACTCGAGTCGTCCGGCTCCACGCCGCGGGGCAAGGCCAAGATGCTCGTGCTGGAGGACGGTTCGACGCACGGGACCATAGGGGGCGGGGCCGTGGAGGCCGAGGTCGTACGCGAGGCGACGAAGGCCCTGGACCTCGGGCGGCCTATAGTGCTCGACTACTCGCTCGACTCCGGCCCGGGGGCCGGGAGCCTGGCCATGGTCTGCGGCGGGGCGATGAAGATACTCGTGGAGGTGTTCGGGGGCCGGCCCCGCCTGGTCGTCGTCGGAGGCGGCCACGTCGGGCTCGAGATAGCGAAGGCCGCGGCCGCCGTAGGCTACCGGATAGCCGTCGTCGACCACAGGCCCGAGTACGCCACCGCCGAGCGCCTGCCCATGGCCAGGGAACTGTACGTGGACGAGGACATGGGCGCCGCGCTGGCAGCGGTCCCGGTAGACGGCTCGACCTGCGTCGTAGTGGCTACCTCGGCGCACTCGAGCGACGAGGCGGCGACGAGGCATTTCCTCTCCAAGGATTTCCGGTATCTAGGGGTCCTCGGCTCGAGGCGCAAGGTCGCCGTCCTCCTGGAGCGCCTGCGCGCGGACGGCGTCCCCGAGGAGAAGCTGGCCAGGCTCAGGGCCCCCGTCGGCCTCGACCTCGGCGCGGAGACGCCCGAGGAGATAGCCGTCTCCGTCGTCGCCGAGATAATGGCCGCGGTCGCGGGTAGGGACGCCGCGCCGCTATCGGGCCGCAACGGGGACCTCGTCGCGGTACGCGGAGCGGGAGACCTCGCGACGGGCGTGATCGTCAGGCTCAAGGCCGCCGGATTCAGGGTGGTCGCCCTGGAGATAGACAAGCCCACCGCGATACGCCGTACCGTGTCGCTGTCGGAGGCGGTCTACGAGGGCGCCTCGCGGGTCGAGGGCGTCGAGGCAAGGCGGGCCGAGGGCCTGTCCGAAGCGCTCGCGACGCTAGCCGAGGGCTTCGTGCCCGTGCTCGTCGACCCCGAGTGCCGCCTCGTGCCGGCGCTGGCGCCGGTAGCCCTCGTCGACGCGACCATGGCCAAGCGGAATACCGGGGTGCGGCGGGGCATGGCGCCCGCCGTCATCGGCCTGGGGCCGGGGTTCGAGGCGGGCGGGGATGTCGACGCGGTCGTGGAGACCCAGCGAGGGCACGACCTTGGCCGGGTCATCATGGCGGGCAGGGCCGCCGCGGATACCGGCGTCCCCGGCGAGATAGGCGGCGCGAGCGCCGA
>JAHIWG010000168.1 GCA_018816345.1 Spirochaetota bacterium
CGCCGGCGTCAGGCTCATCGTCGGGCATACCAGGAGCGTCTTAACCGCGGCCTCGATCCCCGGAACCGAGTCGGACGGCTACCTGCTCCTCTCCCCGTACTCGAACGGGGACCTGGTCGTCGGCCGCGACGACGGGTTCTTCTCCCTGCTCCCGCCCGCGGAGGACCAGGCCGCGGCGCTGGCCGGGCACGCCGTCGCGAGCGGCTTCTCCAGCGCCGTCTGCGTATTCGACCCGACGAACCTAGCCTTCAGCCAGGGGCTCTCCGAGTCGTTCGGGGCGGTGTTCGAGTCAGCCGGCGGCGGGATACTGTTCTCCGTCTCCGCGGATAGCTCGGATCCCGTCGGGATCGACGCCGCGTGCGGCCGCATTGCGAGCGCCGCGCCAGACTGCGTCCTATTGACGGGCAACGTCGTCTATACGGCCGTCATAGCTCAGCGGCTCAGGGCGAAGGGCTACGGGGGCCAGCTATACGGGTCGGACGCGGCCATCGAGCCCAGCCTGGCCGCGAACGGCGGGCAGGCGGTCCTGGGAATGGTGTTCGCCCACATCTTCGACGCCGAGAACCTCGGCCCGGAGGCGAGCGGGTTCGCCGAGGCGTACGAGAGGCGATTCAGGGCCGCTCCGAGCATATCGGCCTATCTAGGCGCCGAGGCGGTGCTCGTCCTCGCGGAGGCCGCCCGAAGAGACCGGTCGCCCGCGGGCGTGAAGAGAGCCCTCCTGGCGGGGGACTTCAAGGGCCTCGTCGGGCCGGTGCGCTTCGACGCCGAGGGCGACGCCGTCAGGCCGTACCTGCTCATGGAGCTCGTGGAGTCCGGATTCATGGTCCTCAGATGACGCGCCCGCTCAGGCTGTACATCGTCGCGTTCTTCTCGGCGGCGGTCATCCTGCCGTTCATAGCGCTCGGCATCGGCGGGCTGTACGCCGTCGAGAACGTCGCGCGCCGTCAGAGCGAGGAGAAGCTTGGAATCATAGTCCGAGCGCTCGCCGGAAGGGCTGGGGCGTTCCTGGACGAGACGAAGACGGCCATCCAGGCGGCGGGCACCTTAATCGATAGGAGCATCGTCCAAGGGTACGAGATACAGCCCCTGCTCGACGCCGTACGCGAATCGTACCCCGTGCTCGATACGCTGATGATACTCGGCGACACGGGCGAGGTACGCGCGATAAGCCCCTTCGACGTCAATTTCATAGGCATAGACTTCTCCCGCCAGCCGTTCTATACGGCTAGCCCCGCGAGCGGGTGGTCGGATACCTTCCTTTCCCTTCGCACGGGCCACTCGGTCGTAAGCCTCGGCATAGTCGCCGGGCGAAGCAGGCTCGTAGGCATCATCGACCTGGAGAGGCTGTCCGACTTCGTGGAGGGCATAGTGATCGGCAAGGAGGGGAGCGCCGCGATCGTCGACAAGCGGGGGACGCTCATAGCGGACAAGGACAGGAACCGGGTCAGGCAGCGCGCCGCGTTCCCCTTCCCCGAGCTCGTCGATCGAGTCGCGGGCAGGCCCCTGGTTTCCGGCGTCTTCTCCGACCGGGGGGAGCCGTTCCGCGCTACGGCCATGGAGCTGCCTGAAGTAGGATGGATAGTAGTCTTCTACCAGCCATTACGCGAGGCTAACGCCCTGTTCCTCGCGTCAGGCCTCGGCTTCGCCGTAGCCATCGTCATGGCGGCAGCCTCGGTCGCGGCATTCGGCCTCGGGGTAAGGAAAAGGCTGCTCGCCCCCATCGAGCGCCTATCGGAGGCGGTCGCGCGGTATTCGTCGGAAGGCGCGCCGCTCGCGGCTCCTGAGCGCTCGCGGGTCGCGGAGATCGACGCGCTATCCGACGCCTTCGCCCGGATGAGCGCCGCGGTAGCGGCCCGCGAATCGGCTATGAGAGGCGTCGAGGCGCGGCTCCGCGTTTCCCTCGCGCAGAAGGACGGCCTGCTCCGCGAGATACACCACCGCGTGAAGAACAACCTGCAGATAATATCGAGCATCCTCTCGCTCCAAGCCGACGCGTGGCGCGACGATCCCGCCGAGGCGGCCTTCCTAGAATGCCAAGGACGCGTTCAGGCCATGGCGGCGGTACACGAGGGGCTCTATCTCTCCGACGATATTGAGCGCGTTCCCGCCCGGGCGTACTTCGACGCGCTAGCCCTCATGGCGCTCCAGTCGTCGCCGTCCGCGTCGGGCAGGGTCAGGATCGAGCTCGACGTCGACGGTTCCGAGCTAGGCATGGACACCGCCGTTCCCTGCGGGCTCATCGTGGGCGAGGCCCTCTCCAATTCCCTCGCGTTCGGATACCCCGGGGGAAGGGCTGGCGTCATCACGATTGCCTTCTCCCGGTCCGAGGGACGGTGCTCGCTGGAGGTGCGCGACGACGGGGTCGGCCCGGGCGAGGGCTTCCGCGCCCGGGAGCCGAAGGCCCTCGGCCTCTCGATCATCGAGGCGCTCGCGCTCCAGCTCAAGGCCGAGGCCGAGATCGGCGCGTCGAGCGGCGGAGGCTTCGTCGTTCGCCTCGGGTTCCCAGATTAACACGGCGCCGATAAAGGACGGAATCATTACAGACATCGAAGCCGATAAACTTGATTCGAGGTGCGCTTCGAGACGATACCGCCTCGAACCCGGCGTCGCTTAACGGCTGGATGAGATAGCCGATGGCGGGGGCGACCCGCTCAAGCAGGAGGCATTCTCGGACTGAGGCGCGTATACGAAGATCGCGATCGAGCGATAAGCCGGAGCCTCCGACAGTGATGCCCGTAGGCGGCTCAGCTCGACCCTAGGATTAGCGATAGCGCCCAGGCCGCCGCCGCTATCCAGACGATCCCGAAAAGCGCGGCCGCCGCCATCCCGGCCGGCGTCCTGACCCTATCGCCCGCCTTCAGGTGCGCCCAGGCCGCCCGCCTTGAGCGAGCCGTCACCTCGGGCGGGATGAGCCTTATCGCGAGCGCGATGAGCAGGGGCAGGATGACGAGGTCGTCCACCTGGCCGAGTACCGGTATGAAATCGGGTATCAGGTCTATGGGGCTAACGGCGTAGGCGACGGCGCACGCTATTACTATCCTCGCGAGCATGGGCGTCCCGGGATCCTTCATCGCGATGAAGAGGGCCCATACCTGGCGCTTAAGGCGCTTCGAGCGCCTCTTAAGCCGCGCAAGCCATGGGACGACGCGAGCCTTGGTGGTTTCAGCCATGGTAGTATCGAATCTCCTCGGGCGGCTACGCGCCCGAAGGCTATTTCCTATCGCCGACGCGAGCGGCGCTACCCTCGGTTTCGGCGAGTAGCTCCGCGATAGCCTTCTTGATATTTGCCTCGAGCCGTTCCCTCACCTCGTAGACCATCTGGATCCTATCGATGGCGGGCGAGTCATCGGAGAACAGCTCCGACGGGTGTATATGAAGCGCCCCGGCTATCTTATTGATATTTCCAGGAGATGGGAAGCGCTTATGTATCTCGATATTGCCTATCATGGTCGGCGAGCATCCTACGCGATGCGCCAGCTCCATCTGGGAGAGCCTGAGGATATCCCTGTATCGTTTCATGTTCCTGGCCAGTAGCACGCGAACGTCGTCGTAAGGCACGGGAACTTCCTTTCTTCCGTAGCGCCTACGAGTGTCGTCCCAGTAGTACGATGAGACAATAGCCGATTAGGCGATTCCTACCACGGCTCGCCTACGGTAGCCATAGAGCCAGGACGGAAGCATAGGCTATGGCCGTAGCGAGGAACGCCGCCAGGGGCGCGGCGAAGCGCCGGATAATCGATACGAGGCCCACGTTGAAATGCTCCGCGCTCACGACCATGCAGACATGAAGAGGCGATAGCATCATTCCGGCGTAGCCGAAGGCTCCGGCCAGCACTATGGCCGATTCCCGGGGGAGCGGCCCCCCGACGGGAGCGAGCCCGAGCACGATGGGGAACGCGAGCCCGACGTACCCGAAGCCTATCCCGGTTACCAGTCCCGCGACGAAGGGCAGGGCCGCCACCGCCGCTATCGACGGTATGCCCGCGGCCGCCAACTCGCTCGCGGCGGCCGCGGCGACGCCGGCCGTCGACAGGAGGACGGAGAAGACGCGGATGCCGACGATCACGGCTATGAGCCTGAGCGTGGCGGGCCCGACGCTGCCCTTGAACGCGCCCCTTCCGGTCGGGCCCGATAGCAGGTAGACGCTTCCGGCCAGGAGGCCCAGGAATATGGGCGCGAAGCGGGCGACGAGGGCCTCGAGCGACGGGCCCAGGCCTAGCGCGGGCGATATAGCGCCCCAAAGCGCGCCTAAGGCCATGTACGTTCCGAGGACCAAGGCGAGCGGCGCGATCCCCGCGGCGAAGGCCGCGAATCTCGTCCGGAGCGGCTCCGTGGCTGGAGCCGCTCCGTGAGCCTCGCCGTGAGCCTCGCCGGGCGCCGCGCCGGGCGCCACCGCCTTTGCCAAGGCCCTGCCGGGCGCGGGCAGGATGAAGACGAGCCCGAGACAGAAGAGGACGGGAACCGCGTACAAGTTGAGCGCGATGAGCCGTCCCGCATCGAGGCCCGTGATGGACGCCGTCAGGATAAAGGCGGGATACAGCGGCCAGGCGAGCTCGAGGCCGTGCCTGAACCAGTAGTTGGCGGCGGAGAGCGAGGCGGCCGACCGCTCGCGGCTCGGGTCCATCGCGTCGACGAGCGGCGCCGACAGGATCGCGCCGCCGGGCATGGGCAGGGTCCCTATGAGGAGAGGCGCCGCGGCCATGGCGAAGCGCGGCGACGGCGATACCGCGGCGAGCGTCTTTGAGAACGATTCCATCGCGCCCGATTTCTTCATCGCGCCCGAGAAGGCCATGATGCAGGCCATCAAGGCCACGAGCAGCAGCGTATCCGGGCTGAGCGCCTCGGCCAGGGCGACGCGGACTACCTCTAGCGGGCCGAGGCCGCGCCACAGCGCCAGGACGACGCCGCCTACGGCGGCCGATAGCCCTAGATGAACCTTACGGGCGGCCGCTAAGACCACCAAGGCGAACACTATGAGCACTTGCGCTAGCGCGGGTACTGTCGGCATCGATCGCTCCCTATGTACGAGCCCCTAGTATCCACGATTTTTCTATCCGTGGGAACAGGCCTCGCGCATCGGAGGCCTGGGCGCTACCTTCGGCCGTCTATCGACTCGACGTACCTTGTCGAGGCCCCGTCGCCGGGCAGGACGGCCAGGACCTGGGCGAAGAGAGCCCGAGCGTCGCCGAGCCGGCGCTCGTAGTAGGCCTCGACGCCGCGCTCGAAGGAGGCGCGTACGAGGTCCTTCTTATCGCGGAGACCGACGGGATCTCCCTCGTAGATCTCGAACACCGAGACGGGATCGGCCTTGCCCTTGACCTTGACCTTGCCTATGAAGCGCATCCGGAACGCCGTGGGATCGGGCAGGTCGGCGAGCACGCGCTCGCTCGCGGCTATGCCGAGGTCGTACTCCTTGGACACGCCCTCGAGGCGGCTCGCGAGGTTGACGGCGTCGGAGACGACGGTGCCGTCCATCCTGAGCTCCTCGCCTATGGTGCCGAGCATGAGGCTGCCCGAGTGCGCGCCTATGCCCACCTTGATCGCAGGCCGCCCGGAGGCCTCCCGCTCGAGGTTATACGCGGCGACCCTGGCCTGCACGTCCAGGGCGCATAGGATCGCCGATTCCGAGCCGCCCGGGAAGAGCGCCATGAAGCCGTCGCCGAGGTACTTGTCTATGAAGCCCCCGTGGGCCCTGACGGCCGGGCCGACGCGCGCCAGGTACTCGTTGATGAAGGCGAACGTCTCCTCGGGCGTCGACGACTCGGCTAGCCTGGAGAACGAGCGCACGTCCACGAACAGGATCGCCATCTCCTCGGCGCTCGAGTCGCCCAGCTGTATCTCCTCTATGGTGCTCCGGTTGAGGAAGCCCAGGAATTGCCTTGGCACGAATCGCTCCAGCGAGCGGTTCATCCTGGCGAGGTTGCCGGACATCGCCTCGGCCAGGTAGAAGGCGGCGGCGAAGCGCCGCGTCAGGATGAGCGACAGGGCGAACAGGAAGCCGACCATGCCCATCTGCGTCACGAAGGCTCCGCGGAGGACGCCTGCCGAGACCAGCATATCGTAGACGGCGGCCCCGAACATCGCCAGGAAGCCGAGTCCGAACAGCCCGGCTCCCTGGCGGCCCCGCCTCGCGGCCAGGAGGATAGCGACGGCGGCGCCGAGGCCGACGGCTACCGCGGCGACCTGGAACCATGCGAGCCCGAGCGACGACACCCTCGTGGGGGCCACGGCGACGAGGGCGCTGTACGCGCCCGCGACGGCCGCGGAGGCGAGGACCGCGGGGCGGGGGAATTCCTCGGGGAAGGTCGCGCCGACGAAGGCGGCGAACAGGGCGACGGCCGCCGTGAAGGTCAGGTAGCCGAGGTCGAAGAGGGCGCGCCACGGCAGGCCCGGCGCGAGGGAGAGCACGTAGTACTCGTCGTAGCACAGCACCCGCAGGGCCAGCGCGAGGCACAGGAGGCCGAACCATAGGGCGGCGCTCTCCTTGCGCCTGAACGCGTAGAGGCCTAGGTAATAGGCGCCCATCGCGACGATGGCGCCCGCGACGAAGAGCTCGTAGGCCACGGCCCGCTCCCGCGTCGCGGCGACGGCGCCGAAGTCGCCGAACAGGAGGCTGGAGCGGGTACCGCCCTGGCGGTCCGCGAAGTTGGACGCGTGGATGACTATATCCAGGCGCCCGTCCGGCCCGGCCTCCGCGGGCGAAACGAGCGAGTACCAGCCCGGCTCCTCCTCGGCGGCCGACCTGCCGGGGCGGCCGTGGGACTGCGACGGCCGCCCGTTTACGAAGACGGTCGCCGCGGAGAGGAACGAGCTGGCCTTGAGCCCGTAGCGCCGCCCCGGCTCGAGCCCCGTAAGACGGAGCCGCCAGGTGCAG
>JAHIWG010000169.1 GCA_018816345.1 Spirochaetota bacterium
AGCTGCGCGGATAGATCTGGTAGAAGACCGCCTTGCGCCACCAGCCTGAATCGTTCCTGTCTATCATGCCCGTCCTCCCTCCGGTTCGCCCGGGACCGCGGGGCCCCCGAGCGCGAGCGACGCGGCTAGGCGGAGGTCCGAGCCGGCCCTGGCCTGGCACGCCAGGCGCTCGTCGGCTCCCGCGCCGACGGCCTCCAGCCTATGCCGCTCCCTATCGGTCTTCGGGCTCGTCACGCCCGACTCGACCCGGACCCTGCAGGTCCCGCAGGCCGCCTTGCCGCCGCAGTCGTGCCGTAGCGCGACCCCGGCCCGCTGGGCCGCGACGAGCACCGATACCACCGGGGACGCCTCGAACTCGACTCGCCGTCCGTCGACGTACGTCAGCGTTATCCCAGGCATCAGCGCGCCGCCGAGACCATGTTCCGCCCGTTCTGCTTCGAGAGATACATGGCCTTGTCGGCCCTGTCAATGACGGACTTGGCCGTGAGGTCCCGATCGGGATCGTACTGGGCGACGCCTAGCGAAAGGGTCACCGAGAGCCTCTGCCCGTCGTAGTCGACGCCCATCCCCTCGACGTGCGTCCTGATCCTCTCGGCGATGCGCCAGGCGGTAGCCGAGTCGGTATCGGGTAGCAGCATGCAGAACTCTTCCCCGCCGTAACGGGCGGCGACGTCCACCGAGCGCGTCTGGTTCTGTATTAGCTTGGCCACCGACTTGAGCACCTCGTCGCCGCAGCTATGGCCGTACGCGTCGTTGAATTTCTTGAAGAAGTCTATATCGCACATGATGACCGAGAGCGGCTTCTCCGAGAACGCGCTCTCTTCCATCTTCTCGACGAGCACGGTGTAGAAATAGTGCTTCATCCTCAGCTTCGTCATCATGTCGGTCGTGGTCATCTCGAACAGGAACGCGTTGTTAATGGCGATGGAGGCGAGTATGGCGATATTAAGGAGGTAATCCTTGTCGTAGTCGGAGAAGTCGTCGCTGAGTATCTGCTCGCCTAGGAGCAGGAGCCCGTTGATCACTCCCTTGGCCTTGAGCGGCACGACGAGGCACGGCCCCATCGATTCCAGGGGCTCCAGGCCGCCGAGGTCGCCGAAGCGGGCCCGCAGCTCGTCGAGGGTCCAGCACCGCGTCTCCCTGGCGAACAGCCTGATGGCCGGGACGTCGTCGGGTATGCCGTAGTCGTGCTCGTGGTCTATGTCGAAGCCCTTGTAGTTGCGGTGCAGGCTGAAGCGCGTGGAGTCTATGCCTTTCTTGGCGTAGAGGGCCGCCTTGAGAACTCGCATCTGACCCATGATGATGTAGAGGATCGACTCGATGAGGATGCCGTAGTCGAGCGTGGAGTTGAGGCTCTTGGAGATTTCCAGCAGCTGCTTGAGATCGAATAGCTGCTTCTCGTATTCGTCCCTGAGCGCGTCTATTTCGCTGTTTTCCACTCTATTCTCTCATCCTGGAGCTGTCTTCCCAGTATACGGCCACATCATTTTTAAAGCTATACGAATGGGCGCCGGACCTCTATTCCGGGTCTTAGGGCTCGAGGGCGATTCCCGCCTCGGCGCGGGTCTCGCCTATCCACCTGGCGCCCGCGGCGCCGGAGGTCTCCTCGAACCGCTCCCTGTCCTCGCGCCGTATCGAGACTACGTAGCCGCTCGAACCCGGCCTCGGTCGAGTGCGATCGAGGGCGGCTACGCGTATGACCGCGCCCGCGGCCGAGGAGGCCTCCGAAAGCGCTTCCTCGGGGGAGCCCGAGAACGGCCTGGCGCAGCGCAGGACGCGTCCCGAGGCCGCGCCGGCGAGGGCTGCCTCGGCTCGGCCTGGTTCCTCGCCCCTGACGAGGTAGACGAGCTCCCCTGGCGTCTCGAAGCGGTCCGGAATATCCCGGCCGCCTAGTAGAAGAGCCGTACGTCTTCTCCCGGGGCCTTATGCCGCATCTTGAGGTACATCGCCCCCGCGGCTTTCTTATAGAAATACCCCGAGGCGTTATAGTTCTCGAAGCTGGCGTCCATATTATAGTCGAGTCCGTAGAGCTGTATCTTGACGAAGGGCTTGACCCCGTAGAGGGTCAGGTAGTGAGAAGAGCCTACCGGGTAATCGACCGTGATGACCGTCTTCTCCGGGCTCGCCGTCACGCGCGCGCCTGAGGCGCAGGTCCAGGCCCACGCGCCGGGCCCGAGCTGCTTGAAGAAGCTGATAGCCCTGGGGAGGTACGGCGATTCCGCGACGATAGGGTAGGCCGTCGCGGCCGGTAGCCGTTCTTCCGATCTCTGCAGGGCGCCGGAGACGATCGATACGCTCGCGGGGATGGAGCCGTCGCCCGAGGCCAGCCTGAGGATGCTCACGACCAGGCTCTGGCCTATGCCGGCGTAGATGGGCCTGCCGACGGCCTCGGCGAGCCTGATGAGCGCCTTCCCCGCGTAGAGGCCGACGAGCGCGTCGCAGCGACCGTCCGCGGAGGTCTGCAGGAAGAATCCGCCGTCAGCCTTGCGGATCGAAGGGGCGATCGCCTTGTCCACGAGGTCCGCCGCCTTGGAGAACGGGTTCTCCTCCTCGCTCATATAGCCGCGGGCGTCGAGGTAGGCCTCGATGAGCGCTATCGACTGCTGAGCGTCGGCCTTTGAGAAATCGAGCGCGCGCGCCAGGGATACGGCCTCCTGGGCGAGCGAGTAGGGGGCGCGGTCGAAGAGCAGGGGTACGACGCCCTTCTTATAGAAGAGGCTCGGGGACTTGGCCTGGACGAGGCGCTCGATCGCCTTTACCTCGGCCACCGTCGATTCCTCGAAGGCGGCCATCGAGCCCGCGGTCTTGCCGGCGAACGGCGCGCTCCTCCAGCTCAGGGCGTCGGCGCGGGTCGAGCGAACGACCGATACCAGCGAGGCCGCGGCCTCCCTGCGGTCCCTCCGCATCGCCTCCGACATATAGGCGATGAAGGAGTCCTCGTCGAACGCCTTCGGGGCGCCGGGGAGCGGGGACCATGACGCGGTCGCGGCGTCGAAGGACGGGCCCGATAGCGCGGCCCACGCCTTATCCTGCCATTCGGCCAGTTCCTTCGACCACGCGGCCGGATCCATCGGCGCCTGCGCTATGAACTGCGCCGGGGCCGCCGGCTTGCCCTCGACCTCTCGGACGGCCGCGAAGGGCCGTAGCGAGCCCTTGACCGCGTTGACGAGCAGGGTCTTGGGGTCGTCGCCCGCGGAGACTCCCGTAACCCGATACGTGGACCCGCCGAACGATAATCGGATGGCGCCGTCGTCGCCCGGCGCGATCTGCGACGCCCCGTACGATAGCTCGTAGCGGAACTTCGCCGAGACCGCGGAGCTGGCGGGCTTCGGCGACAGCCTCCACGAGGCCCGGCCGTCGTCGTCGGCTCTTATCTCTAGCCTCGAGCCGTCGTCGAACCGCACGGTGAACCCGTCGGCTTGGGTATCGTACGAAACGGGGACGATGCGCCGTTCCTTGCCCGCGGCGTCCTTGAGCGACAGCGGGTAGCGCTCCGAGAATATAAGCCGTAAGCCGTTCACGCTGACCTCGGCGGAGCGCACGCCGCCGCCGTCGCGCCCGGGCAAGGCCTTGAGGGCGACTCCGCCTGCCTGGGCGCTGATGGGCCCCGCGGACGGGAACTGCACGACGACGAGGATCACGAAGGCGGCGATATATAAGAAGGCCATCGCCGCGGCCCTTCCGAATGCGCTTACTTTCATATCGACTGGACTATATACGTATCCGACGGGCTTCGCAACATGGCTCCGGTTCGGCTTGCTAAACGATAGGAAACCGGCTACCATTGCGCCGAATCCGAACCGTCGACCGGAGAGATGCATGAGAAACAGTCCGACGGCGGTCTTATCCGTCGCCATCGCCGTACTCCTCGCCTCCTGCGCGGGCGTTCCCGCCCCGGACCGGGGCCTTCCCGGACCCGCCGTAGCCGAGCCGCTTCCTCCCGAGCTTAGCGAGGCCGAGAAGGAGAGCATGGAGCTGGACGCGATTTATCGCGCCATCGGGCAGGGAGATTACTCCGGCGCCGAGCCCCGGCTCGCGGCCCTGGCCGCGAAGCGGCCCGATAATAGGTCCTATCCCGTGCTCCGCGCGGCTGTCCTCCTATCCATGGGCCGCCTCGACGATTCGCGGACGGCGCTCGCGGCCGAGCTGGCCGGCTATCCCGATAACCTCGAGGCCCTGTTCGCCCTGGCCGAGCTGGAACGCTTCGCGGGAGACTCCAAGGCGCGCCGCGCCGCCGTCGAGGCCCTGCTCGCCAAGGATCCGGAGAACGCCGACGGCCGGGCCGCCATGGGCGACATACTCTACGAAGGCAAGAACTACACGAAGGCGGAGCAGAGCTACTCGGCCTCGCTCGCCTCCGACCCGCAGAAGCCCGAGGCCCTGCTCGGCCTGGCCCGCGTCAAGTCCAGGCGCGAGGACTATAAGGGCGCGCTCGAGTTGCTGGACAGGGCGGTGGCCGCGGCCCCCGACGACGCCGTCGCCTATCTCGACAGGAGCCGCGCGCTCTATCAGGTGGGCCGCTACGCCGAGTGCGAGGCCGACCTGGACGAGGCGGTCAGGCTAGCCCCCGCCTCGGCCTGGAACTACGTCGAGCGCGGGCGTCTCTACCTGGATACGGGCCGCAAGGACCTCGCGATGTCCGACTTCTCGGAGTCTATACGGCTAAACCCCGGCTATTTCCTGCCGTACGTCTACAGGGCGGCCGTCTACGAGAGCGCCGGCGACGACGAGCGCGCCTTGGCCGACTACCGCGCGGCCGGGGCCCTCTATTCCGATTACTGGTACTCGTTCGAGTCCGTGGGCGTGCTCGCGTATCGACTCGGCTCCTGGAAGGAGGCCTTCGAGGCCTTCGACAAGGCCTCCGCCTACACCAGGAACCATTCCGAGTACTATATAGCGGCCGCGCTGTCGCTCTACAGGGCGGGGGAGGCCAAGGCCGCCAGGGAATACGCCGGCAAGAGCCTCGCGAAGGTGGACAAGGCCAAATTCCCCGCCCAATGGCTCGCCCTCAGGCTCCTGTACGATCAGGGCGACATGACGACGGAGCTAGAGGTGCGCATAGGCGCCGAGAAGAGCCTCGACGTCAAGGCGGGCATGCTCTTCTACCTAGGCGCCTATTGGGTCGCCAGGGATAAGCCCTCCCTAGGGGCGACGTATTTGCGGATGTCATACGATTTCGAGCGCATGGGCACCATTGAGAGGCGCATGGCCGAGGCCGACCTCGCCCGCCTCGCCTCGAGATAGGCCCCCGAGGCTAATAAGCACGAGAGAACGGAGTTACGATGTCCGATACAGTCAAGACGCTCGAGCTATCGGGGCGCAGGATAACCCTCGTAGGCACGGCCCACGTCTCCAGCGAGAGCGTCGACGAGGCGGTTTCCGTTATCGCGGCCGAGGCTCCCGACGCGGTCTGCGTGGAGCTAGACGAGGCTCGCTGGAAAGCCATGAACTCCCCCGACTCGTGGGAGAAGACCGATATCGTGAAGGTGATCAAGGAAGGCAAGGCCTTCCTCCTCCTGGCGAACCTGGCCCTGTCCTCGTTCCAGCGGAGGATGGGCGCGGATTCCGGCGTCAAGCCCGGGGCCGAGATGGTCGCCGCGGTACGCGCGGCGGAGGCCGCCGGTATCCCGTACCGATTCTGCGACCGGGACGTACAGACCACGCTGCGGCGCGCCTGGGGCAAGTCCAACTTCTGGAACAAGTCGAAGCTGAGCGCCCAGCTCATAGCGGCGGCTTTCTCCAACGAGAAGCCGGACGCGGCCGAGATAGAGCGGCTCAAGGTCCGGTCGGAGCTCGACGAGATGATGGGCGAGCTCGCCGACTACCTTCCGAGCGTCAAGGAAGTCCTCATAGACGAGCGCGACCGGTATATAGCCGCCAGCATCTGGGCGACGCCGGGCGATAGGATCGTCGCCGTCATCGGCGCGGGCCACGCCGCCGGCGTCGAGGAATGGCTGGGGCGGCTGGCCGCCGGCGAGGCGACTACCGACGTGGGAGACCTCGAGCTCGTGCCCCCCAAGGGGTTCCTGGCGAGGTCGGCGGGCTGGCTCGTGCCCGCGCTGATAGTAGGGCTCATAACCCTCGGTTTTTTTACGTCCGGGGCCGAGGCTAGCCTCAGGCTGCTCCTCCGCTGGGTCGCGCTTAACGGCACGCTGGCGGCCTTAGGATCGCTATTATGCCTGGCCCATCCCTTGACCGTGCTCGTATCGTTCGCGGCCGCCCCTATCGCGACGCTCAATCCGCTGGTAGCCGTCGGCTTCTTCGCCGGCATCGTGGAGGCTTGGCTAAGGAAGCCTAGGGTGTCGGATTTCCAGACGCTGTCCACCGACGCGGCGACGCTCAGGGGCTTCTATAGGAACAAGGTGACGCATATCCTGCTCGTGTTCTTCCTCTCGAGCCTGGGCGGCGCGCTCGGCAACTTCATAGCCCTTCCCTTCCTAGCCGGAGGGGCGCTCTAGGCGGGCTTCCACCGGGGCCGGGAACGCGTCGCGCTCCTAGGCCCGGGCTCCTAGGCCCGGGCTCTCAGGCCCGGGCTCTCAGGCCTCGGCTTCGAACCGGTATCCGAAGCCCCTGACCGTGACGATCCAGCGCGGCTTGGCCGGATCGTCGCCTATCTTCTGCCTGAGCGACGAGACGTGCATGTCCACCGTCCTCGATGCGGCCGCTCCGGCGTAGCCCCAGGCCTCCTCGAGCAGGCGGTTCCTGGGCATGGTCTTGCCCGGGTGCTCGGCCAGGAACACGAGCAGCCGGAATTCCTGGACCGTAAGCTGCATAGGCTCGCCCGCCTTCCTGGCCTCGGCCCGGTCGCGGTCTATCTCCACGTCGCCGAAGCGTATGACGCGACGCTCTCCGCCGACGCCGCCCGCCCCGGCCTTGGTCCGCCTGACGAGGGCCTCGACGCGCGCCAGGAGCTCCTCCGAATCGAACGGCTTGCCCAGGTAATCGTCGGCGCCGGCCTTGAGCCCGACGACGCGCTCGGGGACCGAGGACCGCGCCGTAAGCACGAGGACCGGGACGCCGTCGCCCCTCGACCGCATCTCGCGCAGCGCGTCCAGCCCGGAACCTCCGGGCAGCATCAGGTCCAGGATGATGGCGTCAAAGCCGCCGGAGCGTATCGCGGCGAGAGCTGACGCGTAGTCGCCCGCGTGAGTGACGGTATAGCCCTCGGAGAGGAGCAGGTCGGTAAGCGTGAAGACGAGCCCCGGCTCGTCCTCGACGAGGAGTATCCTCCGTTCGATCATGAGCGGCTCCTGAATGTCAGTTCGGCTATCGTGCCTCCGTCGAGGGGGAAGCGTAGCCGCGCCTCCCCGCCGTGGAGCCTCGCGATCCGCCTCGCGATGTAGAGCCCTATGCCCGTGCCCTGCACGCCGGTCTCTAGCGCCGTCCGCCCGCGGTAGAACGGCTCGAACAGCTTCCTCCGCTCCGAGCGCGGCACCCCGGGGCCGTCGTCCGCGCAGGAGACGACCACGAAGGGCCTGTTCCAGCGACGCTCCTCGCGCGCGGAGACCCTGATGACGCCGCCCGCGTACTTGACGGCGTTGCTTACGACGCATTCGAGGGCGGACTCGACGAGCACCCGGGAGCCCTCGACGATAAGCTCCCCGTCCGATTCCAGGAGTATCCTGGCGCCGCGTTGCTCGGCGGAGTTATATAGCTTGGCGGCGAGGGACGCGATCAGCTCGCCCACCGCCACGGCTTCCCTCTGCCTGAGCTGCTGGGCCGATTCCAGGCCCGCCATCACGAGGAACCTATCCACCGACTCGGCCAGCCTGCGCGCCTCCATGGCGACTATTGCGCCGTAGGCGGGCACGCGCTCCGGCTGGATTATCCCCTTGGCCAGGTTCTCCCCCGCCGAGAGGGCTACGGCTATCGGGGTCTTCAGCTCGTGCGTCACGCTGGCTACGAAATCGCGCTCCTTGGCCGCTAGGCCCGACGATTTCCTCGCGGAGACGAACATCATGACGACGCTGCCGTAGAGCAGGGCCAGGAAGCCGGCCGCCGCGAGCGACCAGCGCAGCGTCTGCCTCGTCGCGGCGGCCTCTACCGATAGCTCCCGGCCGTATACCCTAAGCGTCCAGACGCCCCGTAGGTCCATCGACTGGTAGCGATAGCGGTCGATGAAGAACGGCCCCGCGCTAGGAACCGCGCCTGCCGGGCCTCGTGGCGGCAAGATTCCCGCATCCTCGGGACGCCGTCCCTCGAGCGGGGGGCCGTCCTGTCCCTCGCTATGGGGGAAGAGCGACGAGTAGAACGTCTCGACGTCGAAGCGGGACGCGTCGCGGATGAGGGGCCTCGCGAAGTCCGCCTCCCGGTCGACCTCGGGGCCGTCGTAATAGCGTCTCGCTCCCGACGCGTCCAGGACCTCCACGGCGTACTCGCCGAAGCCCGAGTCCTTTCCGAAATATATGCCCGCGAGGCTCGGGACTATAACGTCGGCGACGACGGCCTCGTCCAGGAGGGCGACGAAGAGCCTCGGCCGCTCGCGTCCTGTCGCGTCGTCCGAGATCCTGACGGCCCTCGTCAGTATGCTGGCGCCTTCCATCGGCGGCTGCTCGCGCCCGCCGCGCGCGAAGGCTCCGCCGTAGTACGCGGCGACCTCGCGCCCGAGGCGGTCGACCCCGTTCGCGGGCAGTACCATCGCGGCTATCGCTCCCGGGGGATCGGGCGAAGGCTCGACCAGGTAGAGGGCCGCGACGAGGGCCGGCCAGCGTGCGGCCTTGACGTAGGCGTCTATTCCCGACCTGACCTGCGGCGACGAAGCCTCGGGGAAGGAGTCTCGCGTCTCGAGGTACTCGCTGCCCTTGCCCGCCAGCATGAACGAATCGAGCAGGGAGAGCTCGAGGTCGAGGTCGTACGCGAGCCTGTCCGCCTGGTTCATGATGGCGTCGCGGGTCCTATCGGCGCTCGACTGGGCGATCTCGAGGAAGAATCCGCGGAGGAAGTACCAGAACGCCGCGACCGCGGGCAGGAGCAGGATGACGAAGGCCGCCGTGGCCGCGCCGATGAATCCCCCGTTTCGCCTCAAGGCCGTTCCTAGGATAGCGCGGCGAGCGCTTCCGCCAGCCTCGCGGGAATATCTATGCCCTGCGGGCACTTAGGGACGCAGGCGCCGCAGTCAGCGCAGGCCTCGGCCCCCGACCCGCTCGCCTTGAGGCCGCTCTCGTACTGCCTCCTGGATGCCTCGAGGGCGCCGAACATGGTCGCCTCGTTCCATAGCCCGAAGGCCGCGGGGATATCCACTCCGCTCGGGCATGGCTTGCAATAACCGCAGGCAGTGCAGGGTACGGCCGTCCTCGAGAGGAACCAGTCGCGGGCCTCGTCGAGCAGCGCGCGCTCGGCCTTCGTGACGGCGTTGGGGCGGGCCGACGACGCGACCCCGGCGTTCTCCCATAGTTCCTCGGAGCGGCCCATGCCCGAGAGGACGGTAACGACTTCCTGCCGGTCGAGCGCGTGGCGCAGCGCCCATTCGGCCGGCATGCGCGGCGTCGGGTATTTCGCGAATATGGTCCTTATCCCCTCGGGGACCCTGGCCAGCGCGCCGCCGCGCAACGGCTCCATGACGATGACGCCGAGGTCGCGCCCCGCCGCGTAGCGGAGGCCGGCGCCGCCCGCCTGGTAATCCTCGTCAAGGTAGTTGTACTGGACCTGGCAGAATTCCCAGCCGTCCCAGCCGTCCACTATCTCCTTGAACGAGTCGAAGGCGTCGTGGAACGAGAAGCCGACGTGGCCTATCCTCCCGTCGGCCTTGGCCTTGGCGAGGAATTCGAGGCCCCCGGTCTGGAGCGCGTTCTTCCAGCGCGCGCGGTTGAGCGCGTGCACGAGATAGAAGTCGACGCGGTCGGTCCTGAGCCTCGAGAGCTGCTCCGAGAGGAACGTCTCCCAGTCGCCCGCCTCGCGCACGAGCCACGACGGGGCCTTGGTGGCTAGGTGCACGCGGTCCCGGACGCCGAGATCCTCGACGGCCCTGCCTAGCCACGGCTCGCTCTTCTGCCCGTGATAGGGCCAGGCCGTATCGACGTAGTTGACCCCGGCGGAGACCGCGTCGGCCAGCATGGCCGTCGCGGCCGCCTCGTCGATCGTCGACGCGTCTCCGCCGATCGTCGGGAGACGCATGCATCCGAGCCCGAGCGCGGAGATTTCTAGCGAAGATATCTTGGGAAACCGTCGGTATAGCATGGCTCCTAGTATACCGGGTCTTGACGGGGCTCCTCAATGGTTTACAATAGACGCATTGCCGGGGGTAGCCCCGGCATAAGGAGGATTCATGAAACTGTCTCGCGTAATCGCGGTCGGCCTGCTATCGGCCGTCGTCCTGCTCGCCGGATGCCAGAAGGCGGAGAAGCCCGCCGCCGCCCCCGAGGCCGCCAAGGCTGCCTTCCACATCGGCGTCGTAACCGGTACCGTGTCCCAGTCCGAGGACGACCTTCGCGGAGCCGAGGAGCTGATCAAGCGCTACGGCAAGGTCGCCGATGGCGGTATGATCCAGCACATCACCTATCCCGATAACTTCATGGACCAGCAGGAGACCACCATCTCCCAGATCGTCGCGCTGGCCGACGATCCCCTCATGAAGGCCATCGTGATGAACCAGGCCATACCCGGCGCCGCCGAGGGCTTCAAGCGCGTTCGCGAGAAGCGCGCCGACATCCTCCTCTTCGCGGGAGAGCCCCACGAGGACCCGCTCGTCATCGAGGCGGCGGCCGACCTCGCCCTCAACAGCGACTTCATCAGCCGCGGCTATACCATCATCTGGGCCGCCAAGCAGCTCGGCGCCAAGACCTTCGTCCACATATCCTTCCCGCGCCACATGTCCTACGAGACCCTCGGCCTGCGCAGGCAGATCATGGAGCAGGCCTGCATCGACCTCGGCATGAAGTTCGCGTTCGAGACCGCCCCCGACCCGACCTCCGACGTCGGCGTCGCCGGCGCCCAGCAGTTCATCCTGGAGAAGGTCCCCGCGTGGATACAGAAGTACGGCAAGGAGACCGCGTTCTTCTGCACGAACGACGCCCATACCGAGCCCCTCCTCAAGCAGCTGCTCCAGTACGGCGGGATCTTCGTCGAAGCCGACCTCCCGTCGCCCCTCATGGGTTATCCAGGCGCGCTCGGCGTGGACCTGACCGCTGAAGCCGGAAACTTCCCCGCCATCCTCAAGAAGGTCGAGCAGGCCGTCGTGGACAAGGGCGGAGCCGGCCGCTTCGGAACCTGGGCCTACAGCTACGGCTTCACCGTCACCGCCGGCCTCGGCGAGTTCGCCAAGAACGTCATCGAGGGCAAGACCACCAAGGACAGCCTCGACGGCCTGTTCACGGCCTTCGCCGTGTACACCCCCGGCGCCAAGTGGAACGGCGGCTACTACATAGACGCCAACACCGGCGTCAAGGCCAAGAATCACCTGCTCGTCTACATGGACACCTACGTCCTCGGCAAGGGCTACCTGCCGACGACCCAGCAGGTCGTGCCCGAGAAGTACTTCTCCATCAAGTTCCAGAAATAAGACCGACGCCCGCGTCGATCTCGAGGGCCGCCCGCGAGGGCGGCCCTTTTGTTTTGACAAGTATGGTCGCCTCGTTTATCATACTCAACCGTGTGGAGGCCCTCCACCACATCAGGCGAGGCCAACGCCGCAGTATCCCAGGCGTACGCCGGGACTTTTCGGAAAAAAGGTAGGTACCATGCCCAACGAACCGCCCTTACTATCGCTGAAGGGCATATCCAAGGACTTCTACGGAAATACCGTTCTCGAGGACGTGACCTTCGAGGTCGGAGCCGGGAAGATCGTCGGCCTGGTCGGCGAGAACGGAGCCGGGAAGACGACGCTCATGCGCATCCTCTTCGGCATGCCGGTCATCTCCGATACCGGAGGCTACGGCGGCTCCATAGAGCTGAACGGGAAACCGGTTAAGTTCAAGAGCCCGTTCGACGCCCTGGACGCCGGAATCGGTATGGTCCATCAGGAATTCTCCCTTATACCGGGCTTCACGACGACGGAGAATATCGTGCTCAACCGCGAGCCGATGAAGCCTAATCTCGCGTGCGAGGTCTTCGGCGACAGGATGAGCGTCCTGGACCGGGCCTCGATGCGCGAAAGCGCGTCCAAGGCCATCGACCGGCTCGGCGTGAAGCTCGATCCCGAGACGCTCGTCTCCGAGATGCCCGTAGGCCATAAGCAGTTCACCGAGATAGCCCGCGAGATAAACCGCGAGAACGTGAGGCTCCTCGTGCTGGACGAGCCGACCGCGGTGCTCACCGAGACCGAGGCGGAGATACTCCTGGAGGCGCTCCGCCGCCTGGCCGCCCAGGGCATCTCGATCATTTTCATATCCCATCGCCTGCACGAGGTCGCGTCGGTCGCGGATACCATCGTCGTGCTTCGCGACGGCCGCGTCGTCAAGGATACGCCCGCCCCGGGCACCACGGTCCGCGACATCGCCGCCTGGATGGTCGGCCGCTCCGTGGAGACGAAGCGGCCCGACCTGGCCGCGCGCACGTTCAAGGGCGACGCCCTGACGGTCGAGCGGCTATGGGTCGACATGCCCGGCGAGGCCGTCCGCGACGTGTCCTTCACCGTGCGCGAGGGCGAGATCTTCGGCATCGGAGGCCTAGCCGGGCAAGGCAAGCTGGGCATCCCGAACGGCATCATGGGCCTCTACGCCGGCGGCGGATCCGTCAGGCTCCACGGCGAGCCGGTGCCGCTCAACGACCCCCGCGGCGCGCTGAGGCTAGGCATGTCGTTCGTGTCGGAGGACCGGCGGGGCGTCGGCCTCCTCCTCGACGAGAGCCTGGAATGGAACATCGGCTTCACCGCCATGCAGATCCACGGCAAGTACCTCAAGCCCTACCTGGGAGGCCTCATCAAGCTGCGCGACGAGGCGGGGCTGCGTAGGCTCGCGGAGGAGTACATAGAGCAGCTATCGATCAAGTGCACCAGCCCCAAGCAGTTCGCCAAGGAGCTGTCCGGCGGCAACCAGCAGAAGATATGCCTGGCCAAGGCCTTCGCTCTCAAGCCGAACCTGCTGTTCGTCAGCGAGCCCACGCGGGGCATCGACGTCGGCGCCAAGGAGCTCGTGCTCCAGTCGCTGCGGCACTATAACCGCGACTACGGGACGACGATCGTGATGGTATCGAGCGAGCTCGAGGAGCTCAGGTCTATATGCGACCGCGTCGCGATCGTCGACGAGGGGCGCATCGCGGGCATCCTGCCGCCCGACGCCGACATAGCCGATTTCGGGCTGCTCATGGCCGGCGAAGTAACCAAGGAGGCCGCGGGTGCTTAAAATTAAGGAATTCGCGGCCGATTTCGGCTGGCCGCGCATCATCATATTCTTCTTCCTCGTCGCCCTGTTCATCGTCGCGCCCTTCGTCGGCGTCAGCATCAGCAGGTCCCTGTCGGATACCTTCAACCGTTTCGGGCAGAACGCGATACTCGTGCTCGCGCTGGTCCCAATGGTCCAGGCCGGCTGCGGCCTCAACTTCGGCTTGCCGGTCGGCATCGTCGCGGGCCTCCTGGGCGCGACCATAGCCATGCAGATAGGCCTTACCGGCTGGCTCGGCTTCCTCGGCGCCGTGGCCATATCCCTTCCGATAGCGGCAATATTCGGCTGGCTCTACGGACAGCTCCTCAACAAGGTCAAGGGCGAGGAGATGACGATCGCGATGTACGTCGGGTTCTCCATCGTCACCTTCTTCTCCATCCTGTGGCTGCTCCTGCCGTATTCCAGCCCGGCGATGGTCTGGGGCTATACCGGCAAGGGCCTGCGGACGACCATAACCCTGGACGGCTTCTGGGGGCGCATACTCAATAACTTCCTGGCCGTCAGGATAGGCGAGAATTTCGTCTTCCCTACCGGCATGATACTCTTCACGATGCTCTGCGCCTTCCTCGTATACCTCTTCTTCCGCACCAAGACGGGCACGGCTATGACCGCGGTCGGCTCCAACCCCGACTTCGCGCGGGCGGGCGGCGTCTCCTCCGATAGGATGCGGACCATCAGCGTGATGCTGTCGACGATGCTCGGCGCCGTCGGCATCCTCGTGTACCAGCAGAGCTTCGGGTTCATCCAGATGTACCAGGCCCCGCTCTTCATGGCCTTCCCCGCGGTCGCGGCCCTGCTGATCGGCGGCGCGAGCGTCAATAAGGCGTCGATGGTCAACGTGATCATAGGCACGCTGCTGTTCCAGGGCATCCTGACAATGACGCCCAGCGTCATCAATAGCGTCCTGCAGACCGACATGTCGGAGGTGATAAGGATAGTGCTGTCCAACGGCATGATCCTCTACGCGCTGACGCGGAAGACGAAGGTGACTAAATGAAGAAGAAATTCGATTTCAGGAGGTTCATAGCCGACAACGTAGTCGTCGTGATCTTCCTGGTGCTCACCGCGATCGCGACGCCGGTATCGGGACTGTCCGCGAACTACATACTCCAGGACATCATCACGCGCATAGGCCGCAACTCGTTCCTGGTGTTCAGCCTCCTCCTCCCCATCATGGCCGGCATGGGACTGAACTTCGGCATGGTGCTCGGCGCGATGGCCGGCGAGATAGGGCTCATCTTCGCGGTAGACTGGAACATATCCGGCGTCTGGGGGCTGGGCTTCGCCGTCATCGTCGGGTTCCCCATCGCCGTCATGCTGGGCTGGGCCGCCGGAGCCGTCCTCAACCGGGCCAAGGGCCGCGAGATGGCGACCGGCTATATCCTCGGCTTCTTCATGGACGGCGTCTACCAGTTCGTGGTCCTGTACCTGATGGGCTCCCTGATCCCGATGCGCTCGCTGGCCATAACGCTGTCGCGCGGCTACGGCATAAGGAACACGCTAAACCTGGATTCGGTCAGGCAGAGCCTCGATAACGTCATGATGGTCAGGCTGTTCGGCCTTAACTTCCCGATAGGCACCTTCATCATAGTGGGCATGCTATGCGTCTTCATCGTGTGGTTCCGCAAGACGAAGCTGGGCCAGGACATGCGCGCGATAGGCCAGGATCAGCTCGTCTCGAACGCCTCGGGCATACCGGTGGAGAAGACGCGCATCATCGCCATAGTCATGTCGACGGTGCTCGCGATGATAGGCCAGGTGATATTCCTCCAGAACATGGGCAACATGGCGACGTATAACGCCCACCGGCAGACTGGCTTCTTCGCGGTCGCCGCCATCCTCGTAGGAGGGGCCTCGGTCACGAAGGCGACGATTCCAAACGTCTTCGTCGGCGTAGTGCTGCTCCACCTCATGTACATCGTCATGCCGCGCGCGGGCGCCCAGCTGTTCGGGTCGGCCCAGATAGGCGAGTACTTCCGCGACGCGTTCAGCTACGGCGCGATAGCGCTGGCGCTCGTGCTCCACGCGTGGCGCAAGCGCCGCGGCGTCGAGATAGACCGCGCCGGCCTCAGGCGGAACACCGTCGACCCGGCGGCCAAAGGAGGCGCGGCATGAGCCGGTCGACCGATAGGGCGGCGGCCGTCCGCCCGCGACGCATGATCGTCAGGGCCGCGCTGCTGGTATTCTATGTCGCGCTCGGGGTTATTGTCTTCGTAAACGGAAGGACCCATACCGTCCTGATCGACAATAAGTCATCGGAGGACGGATCGACCGTCGCGTTCAGGCGCGTGACGGTCTACGTCGATAACCACGAGCCGCTGGAGCTCTACGCGCGCGACCGGGAGCTGCTGATGGTGCGCGGCCAGTCGCATCGAATACGCATCGAGACTCAGGAAGGCGCGCGGAGGCTCGAGGCCAGGTTCAAGGTGCCTTTCGGCGACGACATGATACTGGTATCGGTCCCGCGGATGGCCGCGGGCGACGAAGGCTTCTGGGAGAAGTTCGTCGTCAATTACGTGCGTCCCACCAATAACGACGCGCCGGAGAGCCCGGCGGACGAGCCCGTATCGATAGAGCCGACGCTATGAGGCGGCGAGACGCGGCCGTAGCCGCGTCTTGCCGCGTAATTCCTTAATAGAGTAGTATTCCAGCACTCGTACAGACGAAGGGCGCCTAGGCGCCCTTCGTCGCATCAAGCAACGGAGCGACATCAATGGCAAAGTACCCGTTCGTCGACATCGAACCTAAGTGGCAGAAGTATTGGGAAGAGAGCAAGACCTTCCGTGCGGTCGAGGACCCGTCCTTCCCCAAGGATAAGCGGCGCTACGTGCTCGACATGTTCCCGTACCCCTCGGGGGCCGGCCTCCACGTCGGGCATCCGGAGGGCTATACCGCCACCGACATATACTGCCGTTACCTGCGGATGAACGGCTACAACGTGCTGCACCCCATGGGCTTCGACTCGTTCGGCCTTCCCGCGGAGAACTACGCCATCCAGACGGGCACGCACCCCGCCGTAACGACGCGCGCCAATATAGACCGCTTCCGAGAGCAGATACAGAGCCTCGGCTTCTCCTACGACTGGGATAGGGAGGTCTCGACCTGCGACGCCGACTACTATAAGTGGACGCAGTGGATTTTCATCCAGCTCTTCAACAAGGGGCTGGCGTATGAGTCCGACGCCCCCATCAACTGGTGCCCCTCGTGTAAGACCGGCCTCGCCAACGAGGAGGTCAAGGACGGGGAATGCGACCGCTGCGGCACCAAGGTGACGCGGAAGCGCATCAGGCAATGGATACTCAAGATAACCGAGTACGCCGATAGGCTCCTCGAGGACCTGGACGGCCTGGACTGGCCCGAGCCCGTCAAGGCGATGCAGAGGAACTGGATAGGCCGCTCCGAGGGCGCGAGCGTCGCGTTCACGGTAGACGGGACGGGGGATTCGCTCGAGGTGTTCACGACCAGGCCCGACACGCTGTTCGGAGCCACCTACATGGTTCTCGCGCCCGAGCACTCCCTCGTCGGTAAGATAACGAGCGACGCCCAGAGGGCCGAGGTAGGCTCCTACGTCGACGGCGCCGCCAAGAAGAGCGACCTCGAGCGCACCGACCTGGCCAAGGAGAAGACGGGCGTCTTTACCGGCGCGTACGCCGTGAACCCCGTCAACGGCCATAGGATACCCATCTGGATATCCGATTACGTCCTGGCTTCCTACGGCACGGGCGCCATCATGGCGGTGCCGGCGCACGACGAGCGCGACTGGGACTTCGCCAAGGCCTTCGGGCTTCCCATTGTCGAGGTGGTAGCGAAGCCGGGCCCCGGCGGCGAGGCCGCGCCCCGTGACGGCGAGCCTTCAGAGTGCACGGCGGCCGACGGCGTGGCGGTAAATTCCGGCTTCCTGGACGGCCTGGGCACCGAGGCCGCCAAGAAGGCCATGATAGCCTGGCTGGAGGAGAAGGGCCTCGGGAAGCTCGCGATAAACTACAAGCTCCGCGATTGGCTGTTCAGCAGGCAGCGCTACTGGGGGGAGCCCATCCCCGTGGTGCACTGCCCGAAGTGCGGCGTCGTCGCCGTGCCGGAATCGGACCTGCCCCTGACCCTGCCCGAGGTAACGAGCTACGAGCCCTCGGGCACCGGGGAGAGCCCCCTCGCCAAGATCGACGAGTGGGTGAGGACGACCTGCCCGACCTGCGGCGGGGCCGCCAAGCGCGAGACCAACACCATGCCGCAGTGGGCCGGCTCGTGCTGGTATTACCTCCGTTACCTCGACCCGGATAACGAGGGCGCCTTCGTAGGCAAGGACAAGGTCGACTACTGGATGCCCGTTGACCTGTACGTCGGCGGAGTAGAGCACGCCGTGCTCCACCTCCTCTATGCCAGGTTCTGGCACAAGGTCCTCTTCGACCTGGGGCTCGTCAACACGAAGGAGCCGTTCCAGCGCCTCGTCAACCAGGGAATGATACTGGGCGAGGACAACCAGAAGATGTCCAAGAGCCGCGGCAACGTCGTGAACCCCGACGATATTGTCAAGGAGTTCGGCGCGGACGCCCTCCGGCTCTACGAGATGTTCATGGGGCCGCTCGAGGTCTCGAAGCCGTGGATGACGGCGGGGCTCGTGGGCGTCAGCCGATTCCTCGAGCGCCTCTACGCCATGGGAGACAAGCCGCTGGTCGACGAGCAGCCCTCGGGCGAGCTCCTTAAGCTCCTGCACCGGACCATCAAGAAGGTAGACGCGGACACCTCGTCGCTCAACCTCAATACCGCCATATCGTCGATGATGGTGCTGTCCACGGAGGCCGCCAGGCTCGAGAGCCTGCCCAGGCCGCTCTGGTCGGCGCTCCTGCGCCTCGTATCTCCGTACGCGCCCCACCTGGCCGAGGAGCTATGGGAGCGGATGGGCGGGAAGGAGAGCGTGTCCAAGGCCCCATGGCCCGTCTACGACCCGGCCCTCTGCGAGGACGACGAGGACACGATAGTCGTGCAGGTCAACGGCAAGCTGAGGGGCGACTTCAAGGCCGCCAAGGGAACGGCTAAGGACTCGCTCGAGGCGGCGGCCAGGTCGCTTCCCAAGGTCGCGGATCACCTCGCGGGCAAGGAGATTGTAAAGACGATCGTCGTGCCCGGGAAGCTCGTCAACTTCGTCGTTAGGTAGCGCTGGCGGCGCCCCGCGGCGCCCCGCGGCGGAAGCCGCGGTCGGCGCAGCGGACCATGATCGCGCAGGCGAGGAGGCGCGCCTCGGGACCGACGGATTGGACGCCGAGGCCGCCTAGCGCCGCGACGAGGCCGGCCGCGACGGCGGCGGCCCTGAATAGCCAGGCCGCCGCGCCGCGCCGCGACGCCTTGGCGCCCGCGGCCAGCGCTATGGCGGGCGCGGCGTTAGCCCATAGCAGGTTCACGTTCCATGCGGCCTCCTCGTAGCCCGCGAGGAGCCAGAAGAGCGCGACGCCTAGGCCTACGATAAGGGCGAAGCCGAATAACAGCGAGTCGAAGGCCGCGGCTAGGCGGCGCCTACGGAGCAGGGCCACGACGACGGACAGGCCGAGCAGGATCGCCGCCGCGATCGCCGGAGGCACTGAGAAAGCCGCGGACGAGGGCTCGGCCTCGTAGACGGTCCTCGTCGCCCGCACGAGGCTACGGCCTTCGACCGTCGCGGCCTCGGCCCAGTCCATGAGCTGCTCGGGCAGGAATATCGCGTCGCCGGCCGTCGGCTTCCGGTCGACGTTCGGGCCCATGAGCATATCGACGACGAATACCAGCCAGTCCCGCTCGCCCAGGACGCCCTTGATCGAGGCGCGGACCGTCATCCTCGGAACGGCCGTCCCCGACGGCGTTTCGGGTTTCCCGTCGACGCCGCCGCCGCCGCCGCCGCCGTCCTCGTTGGCTAGCGCCTGCAGCATCGCAGCGACGCGCGTCGTGCAATTATCGCTGAAGTAGCGGTAGTTGTAGATCCTGTTCTCAGGTCGTATATCGCGCCTGAGCGTCTCTACGAGGCTTGATCCCTGGGCTTCGTCCAGGTCGAGCACCTGCTCGAATATCGTCCGGTTCTCGACGCCGCTGTAGAAGCCGAGCACATCGGCCGTCCGGCCCGCGCCTACCATGAATTCCATGCGGCCGGCGAACATGCCGAGGGCGAAGCCCAGGTCGAAGTCCCGGGCTGAGAGGCCGTAGTTATAGAACAGGTCGCGGTCGCTCGCGGCGTCGACGACCCGGAGCCCGGTGTGCCCGAAGGCGGAGTAGAGGCTTGGGCCCGGCAGTATCGTTATAAGGGATACCTGGAAACGGCCCGATTCGGCTCCCGAAGGAGTCGGGTCGGCCCGAAGGGCGAACGGCGCCCAGCCGAGCAGCGCCGCCAGCATAATCGCGGCGGCGGGCGAGGGCCGCCAGATCCGCGAGGCCGAGAGAGTCAACGCTAGCCTCCGCATCAGGTCTTGAACTGCTCAATCTCGCCCGATACGGCCTGCACGCTACGCGATGCCGCGGAAGTCAGCTCGTTCGTGTCCTGCGCCGCCCTGCGGATCTCCTCGGCGCCGGCGGCCATCTCTACCATGCCGTTCTCCAGCTCGCTCGCGAGCTGCAGGAGCTGCCGCATCTCGAGGAGGACGGCGTTGGAGCCGTCCTGCATCTCCTGCGCTGACTGCCTGACGTCGGCGGTCACCTCGTTGATGTTGGCGAGGGATTCCAGGATCTGGACGGAGCCCGTGCTCTGCTCCTGCATGGAGTACTTGATCTCCTCCTCGAGGCGGGAGAGGATCCGTATCTGCTCCAGGATATCGTCGAACGTGGTGGCGCTGACCCCGGAGCTCGAGACGACGGCCTCTATGAGCCCCCTGATGCCCTTGATGTTCTGGCCGATGGTCTTGGACTGGGTCGCGGCGTTCTCGGCCAGCTTGCGGATCTCGTCGGCCACGACAGCGAAGCCCATCCCGGCCTCTCCCGCGTGGGCGGCCTCTATGGCCGCGTTCATGGCGAGCAGGTTGGTCTGGGCGGCGATGCCGGCGATGAGCGAGTTCGCTTCCTGCAGGTTCTCCGACTGGGCGTCTATCTCGCGCACCTGCCTCACGACGGTCTCTATCGCGCCGCGGCCCGAATCGGACTTGCCTAGCAGTTTCTCGTAGTACGACGCCATCCGCTCTATATTGGCCGTGACCGACTGGATGCTCGCTACCATCTCCTCTATGGAGCTGGAGGAGGACGAGACTCCCTCCGATTGCCGCTCTATGAGCTTGTACAAATGCACGATGTTCTTGGCTATCTGCTCCACGGTGGCGCTCGATTCGGTCACGGAGGCGCTCTGGTTGATGGTCTGAAGCTTCAGGCTCTCGATATTGGCGCTTATCTGCCTAACGGCCCCGGCGGTCTCCTCGGTATTGGAGGAGAGGCGTAGCATGCCGTCGCCTAGCGACCTGACTTCCGTCTTGACCGTGGCTATGATGCCACCGAGCTTGGCGACGAAGCCGTTGAAGTACTCGGCTAGCATACCCAGTTCGTCCCTGGCCCCCGCCTTTATGGTGCGGGTCAGGTCAGCGTCGCCGGAGGAGACGTTCATCATTCCCGTGGAGACTTCCTTCATCCTGGCCGTGACGCTCGATAGCATGAATACCGATATGATGAATACGAACAGCACCGCGACTCCGAGCCCGGCGCCTATGAGGATGATCTCCCTGGCGAGCGTCGATGACTTCGACGCGAACCAGACCTCTGTCTCGCCGGTCACGAGGTCGATGACGGCCTGGATCTTCTCTATTATCGGTTCGCTATCCTTATAGAATTCCATACCGTCGCGGCCGTAGCCGCCGATGTTAGCCATGCCGATGATCTCGACGACGGCGTCTTGCATGTTATACCACTCGGAGCTTATCTCTAGCTCCGATAAGGCGATAGCGGCCTCGGGCCCGGTGTTCGCGGCGCCGTTCCTGACGTTGACGGTAAGCCTGGCGTTGGCCTCGAGCAGCTCCTGGATGGCCTGTAGCTGGAAGATAGGCAGGTCGAGCGTGTAGATGGAGCTCGCGAGGCATTGGACGCGGCTCGCGTTCTCCTTGGCGTGCTCGAAGAGCACGAGGGCCTCGAGGCGCCTCGAGGCCTCCGCCGACTCGGTCCTGGCGAGCGAGCCTATATGCTCGAGGATCGTGTCGTCCACGGCGCTATAGCTCACGTACACGGAACGGGCCATGATCGAGCGGTCGTCGACCTGCCGCCTCAGCTGCGCGAGCTCGGCCACGGCGCTGGAGATGCCCGGCAGGACTTCCGTAGGCACGGCCTTCGCGGAGAACGATTCAGTCGCGGCTTGCATCGCCTCGTCTACCGCGTATCTCGTCGACATGATGCCGTCGGCCGCCGCCGCGCCAGCCAGGTACAGGTACGCGATGCCGCGCTCCTTCTGTAGAGCCGATATCAACGCGCTCGCCGATTTCATCGCCGCGAGCTTATACGCCGCTTCGCTCGACTTCGTCCGCTCCTTGCCCGACTGAAACAGGACCATGGCGCCCATCGCGACGGCGAGCACGAGCGGCGCGCTCGATAATATAAGGAGTTTGTTGCGTAATGATACGGTCATAGTCGCGTCCTTCGTGAAGCTGTATCACGGCCGCGCGACCTTGAGCGAAGCGCGCCTAGCCGATGAATAGAGGTAAGTAAGCGGCCGCTACGGCGAGCGCGAGCGCGATGTCCCCTCGCCTTATCGCCGACTTGCTAGTGCTATACCTGTCCCCGGCGCTGTCCTCGCCGGTTTCCGTTCCATAATAGACCGAAACGAGGATCTCGTCGATCGATTTCAAGAACCCGTCGAGCCTGATTGAGGCCTTTCGCTCGAGTATCCTATCGTAGCCGCGTAGCGCCTCGGCGAAGAACGCGCCGAACCGGCCCGGAAGCCGTAGGCCGGGGCCGAGGCAGGCCTTGGAGATGAACATAAGCGCCTCGAAGGTGACGGCCTTGCGGAGTCCGTCGGCGAGCGCGATCTCGGTAATCGCGAATGGCCCTATGGAGCCTAGCTTGCGGCCTATGGGCACGACGAGGTTAGCCGCCACGATACCCGCCATGACGAGGACGGTAGTGAGCGGGGATAGCCTGCGGCCCGAGAGCCACGCCGCCGCGGCCGCGCACGCGAGCATGACCGCCCTGCCGACGAGGCTGGGCTGGAAAAGGAGCGCCGCGGATAGGGCTACTCCCGCCATGGCTAATCTTGACGGGGCGAAGGCCGACTCCCATCGCTCCCGCCGCTCAGGCCTGCCCATCGCTGGCCCCCTCGCCGCGCGCTTCCGCCCCGACGGAAGCCAGCCACGACGACCTCGACGCGAATACCTCGGTAAACGAGCCGAGCGCCAAGCCGGAAACGAGTCCGAGCGCCATGAAGGCGGGCGCCATGAACCGGGCGCTCTCCCCGAAGACGAAGACTCGGGCCAGCCCTACCTGCGCCATGTTGGAGACGACGGCCCCCGCGACGCAGAGCCCGACGTACGATAGCGCCCTCGGGCCCGCGACGGCCCTGAGGCCGCGCATGACCAGGGCGCTCGCGAGCGTGCCGACCAGGGAGAACAGCGCGACGTACGAGAATAGCGATCCGGTAAGCACGCTCATGCCGACGACCTTCACGAGGGCGAGCGCTATATACAGGCCGAAGGGCAGGAGGTCCACGGCTATGAGTATGGGCAGGTTGGCCAGCCCCAGGCGCATGAACGGCACGGGCCGGGGCAGCATGTACTCGACGGTAGACAGGAAGAAGGCTAGCGCCGCCAAGAAGGCCGCGAGCCTCCTCCCGCCGTCGACGCGGGACGGCCTAGCGGACGATGGCGTCGATCTCATCTTCTTCCTCCGAGCCTTCGATCCGCACGAATACGCCGTTGGGCAGGCACGCCGACCAATCCCCCGCGCGCTTGAGGGGGGGAGACGCCACGCATGTCTTATTGACGCAGGGAGAGTCCTCGATACGGACGGAGCCGGCCGCTACGCTGACGCGCGTATCGCCGAGAATGCCCGGCACGTCGATGACCCGGTCCTGGGACAGCGGGTATATCCAGGTCTCGTCGCCGCTGGACACGACGACGCTAGCGGACGCGGGACCGCCGTATACGGCAATGGACAGCGCGACCAGGGCCGCGACCGATAGGCCCACGATCAGGGCGTCGAGCGGCCTGATCGCCGGCCTCGGCCCGCGCGCGCGGGCCGGGTCGATCAGTGGCAACCGCCGCAGCCGCAGCCGCCCTCGTCGTCGCAGTCCCCGTCGCCGCACTCGCCGCCGCCGCAACCGCAGCCGCACTCGTCGTCGCCGTGCACGTGGCCGTGCTCGAGCTCCTCGGGCAGCGCCTCGCGGACGTCCTTGACCGTGACGTCGAAATGCAGCTCCTTGCCGGCCAGGGGGTGGTTGGCGTCTATGGTGACTGCGTCGCCCTCGACGGCGACCACGGTGACCACGCGCATGCCGCCCTCTTCCTGGGCCTGGAACTGCATGCCGGCCTCGATCTTGTCGGGCTCCGCGAAGTCCTTCTTGGAAACGGTGAAAACCATCTCCTTGTCGTGCTCGCCGTACGCGTCGGCGGGAGCGATGACGCATTGGACCTTGTCCCCGGCTTTCTTGCCGTCCAGGTGGCGCTCGAGGCCGGGGATGATGTTGTCGTTGCCGTGGAGGTAGACCAGGGGCTCGCCCTCGGAGCGGTCAATCATCGTACCCTGGGCGTCCTTGAGCATGTAGTCTATCGAGACGACGCGATCCTTCTGAATATCCATAATTCCATCCTTAAAGAGAGGCTTGTTCAACGGGCGGGGCCGAGTAGAACGTTTAAAGTCCCTTACAGGGTATCTATAAGAATGGAGATTTTCAAGTGCCGAGCGGCCGGCGGGATGACATTACGGTCACTTTGGGCCGGAAACGTTGTAGGCGTATGGTCATCGTGCTATAGTCCGGCCTCGGAGGCTATCGATGACTATCTTGCAAGCGTCGCTATTGGGTCTTTTTCAGGGCGTAGCGGAATTCCTGCCCATTTCGTCGAGCGGGCATCTCTTAGTGTTCAAGGATATCATGGGGCTGTCGGAAGTGCCCGCCCTGTTCGACGTGACGCTGCACCTGGCTACGCTCGCGTCTATCGTACTGGTATTCCGGAAGCGCATATTCGGCATCGTCGCGTCCATCGCGCGGTGGATAGCCCGCAGGAGCGGCGAGGCGGACGCCGAGAACCTTTCGATCGTCGTCCCGGCGGCGCTCGCCACCGTCCTGACGGCAGGTATCGGCTTCGCCGTCGAGCTCGTCGATCTATCGGGCGCGCCTAAGGTCGTAGCCGGGCTCTTCCTCGTCACGGCGCTCGTCCTCGTGGCCTCGTCCAGGCTCAAGCCGGGCGCTACGGGCTATCGCGGCATGCGGATACGGCACGGCGTCATCGTCGGCATAGCCCAGGGCATAGGCGTGTTCCCCGGCATCAGCCGTTCCGGCATCACTATCAGCGCCGGGCTCGCCTCGGGCCTCGACCGGGAGACGGCCGGGGAATTCTCCTTCCTGCTGGCCGTTCCGGCCATCCTCGGCGCGCTCGTGCTCAAGCTGGGCGACCTCGCCGAGCTGGCCGGTACTGTATCGCCGTCGGCCCTGGCGGCCGGCTCGGCCGCGGCGTTCGCGGCCGGCGTCGCCTCGCTCCTCGTCCTCCTGCCCATAGTGCGAAAGGGAAGGCTGGCCTGGTTCGCGGCCTACCTAGTACCCGCCGGGCTCCTGGGGCTATTCCTCCTCTAGCGATACGCCGATATACCGTATAAGGATCGGAGCCGAAAGCATTGTATACAGATCGTAAGGCAGCATCGCTCGTCATCGTCTCGTCCGCCGCGTTGTGCGCGTCGGGTATAGCCCTGTTCGCGTGGCTTCTCGTCTCGGCGCTGGGCATAGGAGGGGGGTCGTTCCTCCTCGACGGCCTGTCGTGGGCGGCCTTCGTCCTGCCCGCCTACCCTTGGGTCGGCGCCCTGATCGTGGCGATGCCGGGCTTCAGGTACGATATACTCTTCGGCCTCGTGGGCAGCCTCGTTCCCTTCGCGACGCTGTCGTATACCGCGCGCCTGCTCGACGATCCCGCGAGGTGGTTCGCCGCCCATCCGCGTTCCGAGGCGCTCGGCGTCGCGGGCGCGGCCGCCCTCGGTTTCGGCGCCACGATTCTGGCCGGCGCCCTCCTCTTCTTAGCCGCGCGCCGCATACGGAACGGCGGACGGCCTGAGGCGCCCCGCTTCCGCACCGACGAGGCCCCTTCCGACGAGTCGCGTTACGGCGACGCGCGTTTCGGCGAGAGTTCCGGCGAAGCCGGGCCGGCCGCCCGGGCGGCGCCTCCCCTCGATGACTCTCCCGATGACGAGCCGAGGCCGCTGGTGCTGAGCTATCCGGACCTGCCCCCCGCGCCCTTCCTGACGTCGCTCTCGGCGCCCCGCCAGGGCGCATCCGGCGCCGGCGACGCCCCTGACGCCGGCGACGCCCCTGACGCCGGCGACTCTCCCGCCGACATCGCCGCGGCCGACGCCTCCGACGCCTCCGAGGAGCCCGAGATGCTCGAGGAGCTCGAGGAGCTCGACCGTGTCTCCGAGGTCGAGGACGTGGCCGGCGACGACGTTCCCGAGGCGCCCATACCCCTGATGTTCGGACGGGAAAAAGCGCCCGCGGCTCTCGTCGAGGACGATCCCGCCCTTGACGCCGCCTTCTGGTCCGACGACGAGCCTCAAGCGGGCGACGCCGAGGGCTATAACGCGGCCGACGAGACGGGCGACGCCGAGGGAGATGAAGAGGGAGATGAAGAGGCAGATGAAGAGGCAGATGAAGAGGGAGCGTACGCGGGCGACGATGGGGCCATGACGGCCGGACGAGCTCGCGGCGAGTCGGCGTATCCGAGGCGCTCGGCGCTGCTGCCGAAGGTGGAGATCTTCCAGGACGGCGAGCACGCGGAGGCCGTCCGCGAGGCCGACGACCTAGCGGAGCGCTCCAGGCGCTTCGACCCGGCCGCGGTGGTCCCCGCCGCGGAGCTCGTGAAGGCCGCGGGAAAGCCCGCGGGGCAAGCGGCTAGGCCTCCGGTCGAGGTCTCCGCGCCTCCGGCCAGGGCCCCGCGCGTCGCGCCGCGGAAGCCGATAGTCCAATACTCCCTGCCCACCGAGGGCATCCTGACCGCGTACCCCGACGGGCAGTACTGGATCATAGACGACAAGACCCGCCACGAGGCCGAGGTGCTCCGCGAGACGCTCAAGGAGTTCGGCATAGAGGCTGAGGTCACCGGCATCAAGAAGGGGCCGGTAATCACCATGTTCGAGATACTGCCGGCTCCCGGCGTTCGCCTCTCCAAGATCGCCGGCCTGTGCGACAATATCGCCCTGCGCCTGGCCGCCTCGAGCGTGCGCATCGTCGCGCCCATACCGGGCAAGCACGCCGTCGGCATCGAGGTCCCCAACGCCAGGCGATCCATCGTGTCGTTCAAGGAGATTGTCGAGAGCGAGGCCTTCAAGAACGCCAAGATGGAGGTGCCGGTAGTCCTGGGCAAGGACATCACCGGCGACGTGCAGGTCGTCGAGCTCACCCAGACGCCGCACCTCCTCATAGCCGGGGCGACGGGCTCCGGCAAGTCCGTCTGCGTCAACTCCATAATCCTGTCAATCCTGTACCGGCGCTCGTTCAACGAGGTCAAGCTCATACTCATCGACCCCAAGATAGTCGAGCTCAAGCTGTACAACGGCATACCGCACCTGCTGACGCCGGTCATCACCGAGCCCAAGCGCGCCTTCCAGGCCCTGCAGTACTGCATCTGCGAGATGGAGCGCCGCTACAGCCTCCTCGACGCGATGGGCGTGCGCGATATCAAGTCGTACAACAGGAAGATCGCCGAGAAGAGCATGGCGACCGATAGGCTCCCGTACATCGTCGTGATCATAGACGAGTTCGCGGACCTGATGGCGACCACGGGAAAGGAGCTGGAGTCCACGCTGGCGCGCCTCGCCGCGATGTCCCGCGCGGTGGGCATCCACCTGGTGCTCGCGACCCAGCGGCCTAGCATCGACGTCATAACGGGACTCATCAAGGCGAACATCCCCAGCCGCATAGCCTTCATGGTCGCGGGCAAGTTCGACTCGCGCATCATCATCGACATGGTGGGCGCCGAGAAGCTGCTCGGCCGCGGCGACATGCTGTACTCCAGCGCTACCGACGCCTTCCCCGTGCGCATGCAGGGCGCCTTCGTCTCCGAGGACGAGGTTGAGCGCGTCGTGGCCTACGTGAAGACGCTGGGCGAGCCCGACTACATCGACGAGGAGATATTCGTCGACGACGAGGACGACGACGGACCGTCTCTCTTCGACGAGGAGGACGACGACCCGCTCTACGAGAAGGCCCTGGAGATAGTCCTGTCCCAGGGCAAGGCCAGCGCCAGCTTCCTGCAGCGCAAGCTGAAGATAGGCTATAACCGCGCCGCCCGCCTCGTGGAGCTGATGGAGGAGAAGGGCATAGTAGGGAAATCCCAGGGCAGTAAGCCCCGCGACCTCATGCACAACCCCGAGATGGGCCGAGCGCCCAACCCGCGCGCCAGGTACGTGCCCGATTTCTCGCCCGACGACGGGGAGGCCGATGTGGCCGAAGGCGACGAGGACGGCGACGAGGACGGCGAGGCGCGGTAAGGGATAGGGCGGCGTCCCGCGCCCGGGCTGAGCGCCGGGAGTTGGAGGCGACACCTCGCGAAGGCCATAGCTGTATAACGCCGGTACTCGGGGAGAGCGAATCGAACATGGGACGGACAGGACAGAAGACCATTCTCCTCGTCGAGGACGAGGCCCTGATAGCGATGTACGAGGCCCGCCAGCTTGAAGGCGAAGGGTATCGGGTCATCACGGCGAGCCGCGGCGAGAAGGCAGTGGCCATCGTTAGCGACGAAGGGACGGAGATAGACCTCGTCCTCATGGACATAGACCTCGGCCCCGGCATGGACGGTACCGAGGCCGCCGTGGAGATACTGAGGCGTCGCGACGTGCCGCTGGTTTTCCTGTCGTCCCACACCGAGAAGGAAATAGTCCGCAAGACAGAGGTGATTACCAATTACGGCTACGTCGTCAAGGACTCCAGCTTCACGGTTCTCGACGCCTCCATCAAGATGGCGTTCAAGCTGTTCGAGGCCCGTAAGAGCATCCTCGACCAGAAGATGGAGATCGAGGTCGCCTACGAGGAGATGCAGGTAACCAACGAGGAGCTCGTCACCACCCAGGAGGGGCTGATAGAGCAGGGTAAGGCCCTCGACCAGAGCGAGGCCGTATTCAGGTCCCTCTTCGAGAAGGGGCCCATCGGCACCGCCTACCACCGCATGGTCTACGACGGATCGGGGAAGCCGGTCGACTATATAATCCTCGACGCGAACAGGAGCTACGAGGAGCTGACCGGCTCCGCGGCGCCTTGCGGCAAGCGCGTCACCGAGGCCTTCCCGGGCATAGAGGACGATCCCTTCGACTGGATAGGCCGCTACGGCGAGGTCGCCAAGCACGGTAAGGACATACGGTTCCAGCAGTACTTCCGCCTGACCGACCGTTGGTACGATATCGTCGCGTACCAGAACAAGCCGGACCATTTCGTGACGGCGTTCTTCGACATCACGGACCGGAAGCGGGCCGAGGAAAAAGTAGAGCGCCTGCTCCGCGAGAAGGAGCTCCTCCTCAAGGAGATCCACCATCGCGTCAAGAATAACCTCGGCCTTATAAGCTCCCTCCTACAGGTCCAGGCGGAGGCGGTTGAGGCCACGGAGGCTAAGAAAGCCTTGGTAGAGGCCTCGGGCCGTGTGACCAGCCTGGGCATGCTGTACGACAGGCTGTACCGCTCCGAGACCATGGGCTCCGTCTCGATGGCGGCCTATATCCCGGCCCTCGTCCGGGATATCGCCTCTAGCTACCCCTCGAGGGCGACGGTGAGCGTGGAGACGCGGGTCGACGATATAGCGGTCGGCGCGAAGACCTTGTCGTCCCTAGGCATCATCGTCAACGAGCTCATGACGAACGCCATGAAGTATGCCTTCGCCGGGCGGGACGGCGGCCGCATAGCCGTGGCCGCGTCAGAGGCCGGCGGCCTCGTCCGCGTCGTCTTCGAGGACGACGGGGTCGGCCTTCCCGAGTCCTTCGAGGCAGGCGACCCGGCCGGCTTCGGGATGCGGCTCGTGGCCGCGCTCGTCGACCAGATAGACGGCACCCTGGCCGTAGGCCGCGAGGGCGGGGCCAGGTTCGTCATAGAGTTCAAGCCCTGAGGGCGGGGAGCCCCGCGCCGACGCGGGCCTAGCGGGCCTAGCGGACGAGGCTGCGCCAGTCGACGCCCAGGGCGTATCCCAGGTCGATTACAAGCGATAGGTACTGGAATCGGCTGGCTATGAGCGATTGCCTGGCGGAGCCGAGGGCGAGCTCGGCGTCCTCGAGCTCCAGCCCGGTCGCCGAGCCCCGGTCGTAGGCTTCCCGGGCCCGTGCCAGTATGCGCGCGGCGAGGCTTTCCTGCGCCGTGGCCAAGTCTATACCGTCCGACGCGTATTCTATGTCCGCGCGCAGGGCCGCGACCTCGTCGAGCGCGGCGCGCCTGGCCTGCTCGTAGGCCAGCGCGAGCCGCTTCTCCGTGTCGCGGAGCGCGCGTAGCTCCAGGTCCTTGCGCGAGTTAGGTATCCAGGCGTCCGCGTTGAACGAGAGGCCCGCGCTCAGGGTAAAGGCGTCGCGCGCGGTCTCGAAGTCGGCCAGGCCGAAATTCCAGCCGGCCTCGAGGGTGAGGAGCGGCAGCCTGTTCACGGCCGCGTAGCGCGCGGCGGCCGTCGCGGCTACGCGCATGGCGAGCCGCGACCGCTCGAGATCGGTCCGGGCGTCGACGAGGTCGTCGAACGGGCCCTCAGCTACGGAGCCCGGCGCCTCGAGCGCCGTAGAGAGCCGCAGCTCGACGCCGGGATCCAGGCCCAGCTGGCGCTTGAAGGCCGCCATGCGCTTGCCGTAGTCCGCGACCGCCTTGCGGTGCGCGGCCAGGGCGTTCCGCTCGGCCAGCTGCGCCCTGAGAGCGTCAAGCTCGGAGCCGAGGCCTCGGTCGAAACGGAGGCCGGCCAGCTTGGAGCGTTCACGGGCCAGGTCCGCGGCCTTGGCCTTATTGCCCATGTCCAGTCCTAGGGACGCGAGCGTGAAATAGGCCTTCTCCACGTCCCGGGCGAGCCTCGCCACCGCGTCGGCCTCTCCCAGACTCGCCAGCTCAAGATCCGCGCGCCGTTCCTCCATGTCGAACAGGACCCCGTTCGCCAGGCTCAGGCGGGTTCCGAGGCTGACGGCTGTGGAGAAGCCCGTGGAGGACGGGCTGATGGCCGCCTGGGTAAGCAGCTTGTCGCCGAGCCTGGCGCTCAGGCCCGCGCTCAGGCCGGGCAGGAACAGGTTCCACGCGTTGTCCGCGTCGCGGCTCGCCCGAGCGACGGCGAGTCCCTGGCCGTAGACCTCGAGGCTCGCGCCCCGGGCCAGGGCGACCGCGTCCTGTACGGAGAGGACGAGCGGCTCGGCCCGGACGACGGAGGCGCATAGCGCGAGCAGCAGGATAGCGAAGGCCGGTTTCCTCATGGGTCGTATCTCCAGAAGCTCAGGATGGCCGGGATAGCGAACAGGGTCAGGAACGACGACAGGATGAGCCCGCCCGAGACCGCGATGCCGAGCGGCTGGAGTATCGACGAGCCGGACCCGAGTCCCACGGCGATGGGCAGCATGCCGAAGATGGTCGTCAGCGTCGTGATGAGGATGGGCTGGAAGCGGAGCGCGGCCGTGCCTACGATGGCCGAGAGGTGATCGGGGTATTCCTTACGGGCGTTCAGGTAGAAGTCGATCATGATTATGGCGTTGTTCACCACGATGCCCCCGAGGAGGATAGTGCCTAGGAGGGAGTTGAGGTTGAGCGTGGAACGGAACGCGTATAGCGATATGACGACGCCCGCGAAGCCCAGCGGGATGGTCACGATGATTATGAGCGGTATCCATAGCGAGTTGAACTGGAAGCACAGCAGTAGGTATATGAGGACTATGGAGATGCCCATCGCGACGAAGAGCGAGCGCACCGCGTCGTCTATCTCCGCGCGCGGGTTGTCGAGCGTATAGCTGTACCCGGCCGGCATGACCAGCTTCTCGGCGAACAGGGCCATGGCGTCCCGCTCCTTCCGGAGCCGCTCCGCGTCGGTCATGTCGGCCGACGAGCTGGCGTAGAGCCTGAAGGCGAGCTCCCCGTTCTCCGAGTAGACCTGCGAGACGCCGGAGCGGACCTCGAAGTCGAAGAAGTGCTTGAAGGGAACGTAGGAGTCGCGCCACGGAATAAGCAGGTTCGCCAGCTTGTCCCGCGAGTCCAGGGCGGTCTCGGGGTATCTCGCCGCCACCTGCACCTCGTAGGTGCCGTCGGTGACGGTCAGCGGGACGGTCCCGCCCAGCGCGCGCTTAGCGAGCGCGGTCAGCGAGGCGCTCGTCAGGCCCGGGAAGCCGCGCAGGGCCTCGTTCCTGGGGGTCAGCACCAGCTCGTTGACCATGGCGGGCGAGGGCCTGACGTTGATCCTGCCGTACAGGCGCGAATCGTTGAGGAGCCGCTGCATCTCGTCCAGGATGGCCGCTTTCCGGGTGGAGTCGGGGCCGTAGACGCTCAGGCGTAGCGCGTATACCTGGGGCAGGGGCAGGGCCGCGGGATCCCACGATTGTATGTTAAAATACCAGAGCCCCTCGCTGACGAACTCTCGTTCAAGCCGGCCCAGTGCCTCCTTGACCTCGGCCGTATCGCCGAAGTCGACGAGGAGCTGGTTGAAGCGCCCCGAGACGTTGGCGTAGCTTCGGTACTCCATCCCCGACAGCGCGCCCGCCAGGCGCTCGCGCAGCTCCGGCATCAGCTTCTCGATGATGTCGACCGACGTGTCGTACTCGGCGTGCCTGAAGAACAGCACGACGCGGTCCGACTGAGGCTTGGACATGATCTCCTTGGGGATCCCGGGGAAGAGCGCGGCCACCGCGACGACCATGGCCGCCAGGACCACGGCCAGGAACGCGCCCGCGACGAGGCGCCTGGAGATGAGGGCCTGGAGTATCCGCCTGTATCCCCCGACGACCGCCCGTATGACCGGCTCCGACAGCCTCGCGAAGCCCCTGGCGCTCAGGTGGTCGACGTTCTGCTTTCCCTTGCCCCGGAAGAGGAAGTAGGCGATGACCGGCACGAGGCTCAGGGACACGAACAGGGAGCACAGGAGCGAGAACACGACCGTCCTCGCCTGGTCCCCGAGTATGGCGTTGGCCAGCGGCGCGGAGAACGACAGCGGGAGGAAGACGAGCACGGAGGTCAGCGTCGAGGATATGACCGGGCCTCGGACCTGCCTCGTGGATTCCATGACGATATGCTTCCACATGGCCGAGTTGAGGACCCTCGTATCCTCGCGGCGCCAGCGATGGATGTTCTCCATCACCACGATGGTGGAATCCACTATCATGCCGACCGCCAGCGCGAAGCCGCCGAGCGATATCAGGTTGAGCGATACCTTGAACGCGTACATCAGTATGAACGAAAGCATTATGGAGACGGGCAGGGAGACCGCTATGATGAGCGTGTTCCTCGGCTCGCCTAGGATGAGGAAGACTATCAGGATGGCCAGGAAACCGCCTATGAGGGCGGCGCGTATCACCTGGTCGATGGAGCGCTTGATGTACTTGGCCGGGTCCACGTACAGGTTGAATTCGGTATCGGCGGGCAGCTGCCCGGAGTCCCTGGCGTCGGTCATGACGGCTAGGAGCTCCTCGGTCATCGTGTTGAGGTTGCCCCCCTCCACGGGGGTCAGCGTCACCTGGATGGCCGGCCTGTCCTCTATCATGAAGACCTGCCTAGGCACGGCGTACCTGATATCGATATCCGATATATCGTCCAGGGACACGAGCGTGTCCCCGAAGCGCTTGATCTCGAGGCGGGGCAGGGCCGCGATGCTGCGGTCCGCCCTCTTGACGCGGACGCTGAAGCGCTCGCCGCTCTCCCTGATGGCTCCGAGGGGTTGGGGCGATAGCCCGGCCTGGAAGGCCGCGTTCACGTCGCTTGCCGAGAGCCCGTACGAGAGCATGGCCTCCTGGTCCAGGGTCACGGTCACCTGGAGCTCCTCGAGGCCGTAGATCCCGAATACCTCCACGTCCCGGATGGCGCGCAGGCGCGGCTCGACGTTGGCGGAGAGCCGCTCCATCAGGACCTCCGGCGAGGTGCCCGCGGAGGTGGCGCCCATGACTATGAACCCCGCGTTCTCGCTTTCCCTGAACCGTATGCTGTAGCCGTCGCGTATCTCCGAGGGCAGGCCGCCGTTGATGGAGAACATGGTCGACTCGACGAGGGCCTTCGCGTCGGCGCTCTTGGTCTCCCAGTCGAAGGTGAGGGTGATGCTGCTCGAGTCGCTGGAGTAGGTGGTCTCCATGACGTCGACGCCGTCGAGCGCGGCGAGCCGCGGCTCGATGGAGTCGGCGTAGTCCTGCTGGAAGTCCACGGCCGATATCCCCGGATGGCTGAAGCGGACGGATACCATGGGCCTTCGCGTCTGCGGGTACATCATCACGGGCAGGCGCGACGCGAGCGCTATCCCGAGCGCGCACAGCAGTACCGAGAAGACTATGAATCCCGTCGTCTTGCCGAATATCAGCTTGAGCATGTCAGGAACCCTTCTTCTGGGCTTCCCGGTACTCTTGCAGGCTCATGCCTTCCTTCTCGAAGCCCGTGAGCCTGGACGGGTAGCGAGTTCCGGGCTCGAGGCCCGAGACGACGAGCACGTCGTCGCCGTAGGGCTTGCCCGTGACTATCTGAGCCTGCCTGAGCGCGCCGGCCGGGTCGACGACCCACATGACGCTCCTGCCGAAGCGCCTGACTACGAGGCCCTGCGCGACGAACTGGCCTCGGACAGATTCCACCGGCAGGTCCATGAAGAGCACTATGCCTATCCTGGCCCCCGGCTGGGCCGCGAAGCGTATCGTCGCGGAGAATAGCCCCGTGGCGTAGTCGGGCTCCGTGGAGACGCCCGCGAGGCTCCCCTTGAGCCTGGTCCCGTCCGCGGAGCGCGCCATGACGACGGGCCTCTCCATGGCCGCGACCCGGAACGCGTCCTTGTCGCTGAGCGCGGCGACGAGCCTGAACTCGGACTCGTCCACGACCGTAACGACCGCGGCTCCCGCCTTGACCTCCGCTCCCTGCGTCAGCTGTATCTCCGAGACACGGCCGGCGATGCGCGAGCTTACGACGAGCGGGCGGTACGACTCGCCGGGAGCGTCCCGGCCTATCGTCGCCAGGGCCTGTCCCTCGGAGACCGTATCCCCGAGCCGTACGTGGATCCTCTCCACGAAGCCCGAGATGCTCGCGGCATGGGCTATGCGCCTCGCGGGCTCCAGGCGGCCGGCGACGCTGATGGAGGTGGTCCGCGTCTCGACGCTCGAGACGGAGACGAGAGCGTCGGCTCCGCTTCCCTGCCTGGGACGCTGCGCCTGCGTTCCCGGCCCCGCTCCGGCAGGCGCCTGCTGGGCGCCGGCCGATACCGTCGCGATGAACGCTAGGACGTGGAAGATCGATCTCCGCATAGGTACTCCCGGAACGCGCGCTGTACTGACGCTATGTCTAGCGAGCCTACTCTACCATCGAAGGCGAAGAAATGGTAGCGACGCCGAAACGCCGAGCGGGGCGTCGCTCGGCCGGAGCCGGCGCCTGAGCGCCCGGGGCCCTCCGCCTAGCCTGCGGGAGCCGTTAGTCAGTATCTTCGCTGACGGAGGCTCATGATGCTCGCAGAAGGATCCCTTGCTCCCGATTTTACCCTCCAGGACGACGAGGGAAAGCCCGTCTCGCTATCGTCGTACCGCGGCAAGACCGTCGTCGTGTACTTCTATCCCAAGGACGATACGCCCGGTTGCACGAAGGAGGCCTGCGGCTTCCGCGACGCCTACGACCTGTTCCTGGCCAAGGGCGCGGTCGTCATCGGCGTCAGCCCGGACAAGCCCGCCTCGCACGGCCGCTTCCGCGCCAAGCACGGCCTGCCCTTCGTCCTCCTGGCCGACCCCGAGCACTCCGTCCTCGAGGCCTACGGCGCGTGGGGCGAGAAGTCCATGTACGGCAAGAAGTACATGGGCGTCGTCCGCTCGACCGTCGTCGTCGCGCCGGACGGCTCGGTGCTCAAGGCCTTCCCCAAGGTCAGCCCGGAGGGGCACGCCGCGGAGATACTCGCGGAGCTGTGACGGCGATGCGCGCGTTCCTGGCCTTGCCGATTCCGCTATCCTGCGCTCTCGCGCTATCGGACGCCTGCGCGCCCTTACGCGCCGCGGCGGCGGGTTGGCGCTTGATACGGCCCGGGGACATGCATCTGACGCTCGCCTTCCTCGGCGACGTGGACCGGCGCGGGGCCGAAGGCGCGTGCCTGGCCGCGCGGCGCGCCATCGGCCGGGCCGCCCCGGGCGCGCAGGGGCGCCGATCCGGCATCGACGCGCGCGCCCGCGGGCTCGTCTTCTTTCCCCCGCGGGGGCTCGCCACGGTGCTGGCGGCGGGCTTAGGCGACGGGGCGCGGGAGATAGCCGCGCTGGCCGACGGCATCGAGCGCGAGCTGGAGCGTGTCGGCGCGGAGACCGGCGTTCCGTTCAGGCCGCGGGAGCGGCGGCCCTTCCTGCCCCACGTCACGCTGGCCCGCGCGAGGCGGCCCGGGATCGGCGTCCCCGCGCGCGGGCTAGCCGTCCCGTTAGACTGTCCGTGCCGCCTCGATACCGTCGCGCTCTACCGTTCCGAGCCGGGGCCCGGCGGGCCGCGCTACGAGGCGCTGGAACTGATGACGCTCGGATGAGGGGCGGGGGCTTTCCTTCGACCAATCCCGGGGGGCGCGGGGCTCCTCCCGCCCGCGCCTCGGGAACGGCCGTCCGTCCGCCGTCGCGTTCGCGAAAAACACCCGCCGGCATTATCATAGGTATATGCGCAGGAATAACCCCGTAAAAGGACCAGGCCCGTCGTCCGCCCCCGCGTTCCTCCCCGAGCCGCCCAGGCTCGCGTGGCCGCTCCGGCTGCTGCTCGGCGCCGTCGAGCGCTCCCTGGGGAAGCGCCTCGTCGCTAACCGCATCCTGGGCTGGTATCCCAAGGCCCTCTTGGGCTCTGGCCTCCTCGAGGCCTTCATAGCCCACGACGAGCCGGAGGCGCCCCGCCGGCTCCTGGCCATGATACGCCTGTTCGTGTCGTTCCGCGTCTCCTGCGCGTTCTGCATCGACATGAACGCGCTTCGCTTCGAGGAGGCCGGCCTCTCCGAGGCCGAGGTGGGGGCCCTACGCCTCATGGCCGCCGGCGGCGAGCCGGCTGTACCGGGCTCCTTCTCCGAGGGCGAGCTCGCGGCGCTGCGCTACGCCGCGTCCGCCACTTCCACGCCCGTCGCCTTCGACGCCGGCGACGTCGCCCTCGTGCGCGAGCTCTACGGGGAGCGAGGCATGGTCATCGTCGCCAGCACCGCGGCCCAGGTCAATTTCTGGGCCCGCCTCATCCAGTCCCTGGGCGTGGCGCCCGCCGGCTTCTCCGAGGGCTGCGCCGTCCTCCGCCTGGACGAGTACGGCACCGTGAGGTAGCCGGCCCAAAGAAACGCCTGGATGCGACGGCCGTGAGGTCCCGGCGATATCTCCCGGGAAAGCGCCGGGCGGTCCGGCCGCGCGTCCGAGCGCGCCAGCGGAGGCGAGGCCCGCGTCATGCGAATGCGTACATTCGCGCCGTCGAGCGCCGCCGAGCGGCCGTCGCGCTGTTCCGGGGCTTCGGTCCGGCGGCGCTAGCCGCCGGACACCCTTCGGGTCCCCTCCCATCGCTACCGCGGGGGGCGTTCGCGGGAGCGGATCCCGCGTAGGATACGACGGATAGGACGTTCCAATGCCGAAACCGCTTAGCCAGCGCGAGAAGCGCGCGCGCCTCTTCGAGCGTGTAGCCATACCGTACGCCTGGTTCTTCGCCGGTCAGACGCGGTCGTACGCCGGGTGCTTCGAGCCCGGCCGTTCCGCGTCGCCCGATCCGGCCGGCGAGCGCGCACTGGACATAGGCTACAATGCCGGCGCCTATTTACCAGCATCGTCGAGTATGTCGAGATGGGTGATTGCTTCCATTTCTTCCGCGCCGTGCAGGACGGGCTACGGGAGGTATTCGCATCGCTCACGGTCGTACGGGCGGGCAGTCAGGCCGCCTGGTACATCCGCGACGCGCGGTGAGCCGAGGAGTGTTTATCCCGGTCGCGGCTTTCTTGATGCTGTAGCTCGAGTCGTCGGGGCTTGGTTCTTGACCTTCAGTTCGTTTCAGTACCCCTCGATACCGAGCCCAACATCGTCACCTCCCCCGTCCACCCGGTTAATGCGGGCGAAGGGGGGAAGGTTGCCCTCCGCCGAGTGCCCCGCTAGAATCTGCGGACCGGCCAAGCTACATAGCCACTGTCGATATAGCCTTTCCAGGTTTGATTCCAACTCGAATCCGAGCTTCTTAATATCCAGCTCCGATCGTAATTATATTGCGATGAGGATACAACGCCGTAGCCATGTACGAACTCTGTTCCGGACAACCTGGTTCTCATCTCCGTAACCTCGTCCTTGCTCGGCAGGAACCAGTCGGCATAACCGCCAAGGCCATATTCACGGCAGGCTCGCGCCCAGTATCCGCCTTCTCCGCAGGCGGCGATGATAGCGTCCGTATTAGCCTGGCCGGTACCGACGACGACACCGTCGGCTCCGGGAATGGAGGTATAAGTCCAGGGGGAGATAGCCCAGAATTGGCCCGACCCGACGGTGATATAAGCAGGAGAGACCTCCATGTAACGCCATCCGTCTGAGTAGGAGCCTTTGTCGTAGAAGAGCTTTCCGCCTGCAGGCCCAGTAGCCCCTGTCGAGAAGGCAATCGTCGTCGCGGTAAAGGTATCTTCGGCGCCCTGGCCGTCGGCTGCTCTAGCGGTGATGGTAGCCGAGCCGCTTCCTGCGCCGGTCACGAGGCTGTCGACGACGGTAGCGACGGTTGCATTGCTCGTGATCCAGGAAATGCCTGGATCGGTAGCCGTCTCCGGCGATACCGCGTAGGCGAGGCTTTCAGAGGATCCGGGTAGGAAGGTCGCCGAAGGTTTGCTTAAGCTTATCGATAATACCTTGATACCCACCATGCCCGAGCCTGCCGGGGAAGCAGCGCTGGAGCCCGTTACGTTCTTCGCTACGACCCAAACGTATTGTGTCGAGTAATTAGGGAGATCAGTCAACGTGCAGGACGTAGTAGTCAGGTCCGTCGGTCCATTGGGCGTCGCCGGTTTGGAATTGGTAGAATTATAATAAAGATCATAAAATATAGAACTCCCGCTAACGGCCGGCCAGGAGACGGCCAACTTCCCGCTACCAGCCGCGTATCCTATGGAGGCGACGCTCGGGGCGACGGGCGTCGCGGGTATGGTCGAGAAGGAGACCTGGGTGCCATAGCCGGTGGAAATGCCGTTGGACGCGTAGGCCCTGACGTAGTATAGGCTCCCGGCAGTCAATCCTGTCATATAGTCGGTAAAGACGCCCGTGCCTATTCCCGCGTCCAGCTGCGTATTGTCTTCGACTGTAGGATTCGGCGACGTGCTCCAGCAGATGCCTCGCGCCGTCACCGGGACGCCGCCGTCGTCCGTGATGTTGCCTCCGCCCGTGGCCGACGTGGTCGATATGTTCGTGACCGCGCTCGTGGTCAGGCTCACGGCCCAGCCGGCGCCTTTTAAGTCGAGGTCGAACGAAGGGTTCGCGTAGTCGTTTGTCGGGATCCTTAAGCTGGCTGCCTTCGCTCCCTCGGAGCTCGGTTGGAATCGTATCTTGAAGGACGATGACTCGTTCGTAGCTATGCTGGCGGCCGGCGCCTTGTTCAGGGAGAACGTCGCGTCCGGGGTTCCTGAGGCCATGGTCAAGCGGATGCCCTGCGTGTCGATCGTCAGCGCGCTCTTCCCTATGTTCTTTATCACGATCTCGATATCGCAGTAGCTCCCGACGGAGATCTGGTTGAAGTCGAGGCTCGTCCCATCCGCTAGAGGAGTGTCGTCCTTGCTCAATGAGATTGTTGGCGATACCGTCTCTGACTTTATCGCGTCGACCTTCTCGATCAGGCCGTTCTCGCACCCAGCGAGAGCCAGAACGCAAATGCATAGCGAGAAGGCTGGCAGTCGCGCGCTAGCGGGTATCGTCGGCTGTTGTCTATTGCCACTTATCATATTGACTCCCTCATCGGCGTCGGATTTTTTGCGTCTCCTCGGCGCGTAGCCGTAACGGGTACGCTCGACTCCCAGCTCAGAACCATAGCACTTCCGCGGTCTGCGCCTCGGCCGCCCTCGTGCCGCCGGGTACGGCCAGCGCCAGCGAGGCGTAGCGATCGGCCGTCCCCGGGTCTAGCTGCCTGACTTTTATAAGGGTAGCGGTAACCTCGTCGAGCCTGCCCATCGCGGAGGCGACGCGGGCGATGTTGACGAGGAGGCGGGGATTGTCCGGGCTCTGCTTGGCGGCCTGCTGGTAGTAGGAGTAGGCGCCCTTGAGGTCGGAGCGGATGAAGGCTATGTTGCCCAGGTTGACGACGGCTGCCAGGAGGCCGTCCTTGGCCGCCGCCTTGAAGTCCTGCTCGGCCTCGGCGTACATGCCGTACTTGCCGTAGACGGTGCCCCGGGCGTTGCGCGACTTGGCGTCCTTGACGGGGCCGAGGCTCGCCAGCCGCATGGACAGCTCGGCCTTGACCACCTTGTCTAGCTCGGCGGCGAAGGACTTCCTGACGACGGACGCGGCGGGCGGCGCGACCGTGGAGCGGTCGGCGGGGAGCCCGACGGGCGGGTAGGACTTCCAGGCCTCGTGCACGGGGTAGACGGCGGCCAGCCCCTTGGCCGAGGCGTCGCGCCATTGGGCGGCGGCCTTGCGCCAGGCGTCGGTGAAGCCCGATTCGCGCATGGTGGTCTCTATGGGGAGCCAGAGCCTGCCGTCGAAGGCGATCAGCTCGCGATCGTCGAATGCCCGGGCGCCCGGGTCGCTCGGCCTGATCCCGAGGTCTACGGCGATGAAGATATGGCCGGGCACGGTGACGAGGGCGGTCTCGATGCCGGCCGCCTCGAAGCAGGAGGCGTAGAGCACCGACAGGTCGGCGCAGTCCCCGGCGCGGTAGCCCAGGGTCTGGCGGGGGAACTTGAGGCTGTCCACGGCGGCCGCGTCGAGGACGGCCCGGGCGAAGGGGCGGTTGGGGCTGAGCACGTAGCTGATGCCGTAGGCGCGCAGTCCCTCGTGGAAGGCGATGGCGGCCTGGAGGTTCTCGTTGACCTCGGGATTGCGGGCGTCCTTGGTAGCGGCGGCTATATTGCCGGACAGGTCGAGCACCCAGGGGTCCTTGCTGGAGACGAAGGCGGCGGCCTTGCGGTCGTCGTCCCAGGTCAGGGCGTTGCGGTCGTAGACGAGCACCGTGGAGGTCTTGGACTGCGTCGAGTCGGTCCCGTACTCGACGACGACCTCCGCGTTGACCTTGGTGGCCTCGGTGACGGACAGGATGCCGTCGTTGAAGAGCCCGTACAGGGGCACGTCGACGACCTGTCCCGGGGCTATCCTCTCGAACGCGGCGCATTCCTTGGGCGCGTCCATGTATTGCCTGATGATGAAGCTGACCCGTACGTTAGTAGCCGTCCTCTTGCCGGTATTGACCAGCTGCACGGCGCCGACGGGGTTCTCGTCGTAGAACGACCGGAATATGGGGAAGACGTTCTTGACGTCCACGGTCCTGAACTCGAAGAGGCGGAGACCCTGCGAGCGCGCCTCCGGGAGGGCGTAGGTCAGGCCGAGGGTCGCCCCGAAGCCGCCGTACAGGCCGAACATGTAGGTGAAGCCGGCGTCGAGCCGGGCGGAGAGCGCGTCGGTGATGCGGAGGTCGAGGCCCGCCCCGGCGCGGGCGGCCGCGTAGGGCACGCTCTCGCCGGCCGTGACGCTGCCTATCGCCACTCCTCCGTCGAGGAAGCCCCTCAGGGTGAGGGGCGGCGCGAGGGCGAAGCCCATGCCGGCTCCCGCCATGATCGACGCCTCGCTCAGCGAGCCCGGCACCGCTACGCCCTGGTACGGTAGGAACCCTCCGGTCGAATAGGCGCCCGCGAGCCTCAGCGCGAGGGGGATGCCCGCGGGCGGGGCGTACTCGAGCCCGATCGAGCCGCCCCAGGCCGCCGCGAAATCCTCGTTGGGGCCGAAGCTCCCGGAGGTGAGCGGCACGGTGAGCATGGGAGCCGCCGTAACGGTCAGCGTCGAGCCGGAACCCGGCTGGGCGGAGGCGCTACCGGCCGCGAGGATCGACGCGGCTACGACTACGGCGAGGCGAGCTCGGGGCGAAAGGGGCGGGCAGGGATTAGGCAAGGCGGTCCTCCGGCATGGTAAGAGATCTCTCCGATCTTCTTATACCGCTTCCCGCCGACGCGGTCGTCCAGATTCAACGAAATCGTACTTCGGGGCAGGAAAAAGTATAGGGCGGCGTTTCCTCAAGCCTTGGTCTCGGAGCCGGGAGAATCTTCGTCAGGGTAGAAGCCTCAGCCCTCGGAGGACAGTACGCGGTACAACGTCCACGCCGGTACCCGCTTCAAGAGCGGAGCGCGGCAGTCGACGAAGAACACCCTGTCTATCCAGCCGCCCCGAGCGCCGTCCCGAGCGCCGCGCCGAGCGCGAGGAAGGCGCCCGCCGATAGGACGGTCTGGGCGTACATGAGCGCTACCGCGCGGCGTATATCGGACGCGACGGCCTCGCGGCCCTGCGGGTTGATCCACGGCTTGTCTATGACGCCCTCGGCGTAGCGCGAGGGTCCGCCGAGGCGGAGGCCCAGGGCGCCCGCGTAGGCGGACTCGGGGTGGCCCGCGTTGGGGCTCTCGTGGGCCAGGCGCCAGGATAGGAACGAGCGGAAGGCGGCCGCGGCGCCGCCGCCCGCCAGGGGCGAAAGGAGGCAGGCGACGATAGACGATAGCCGGGCGGGCAGCCAGTTGGCGACGTCGTCGGCGCGCGCCGGCGCGAGGCCGAAGTCCACGTAGCGCTCGTCCTTATGGCCGAACATGGAGTCCATCGTGTTGACGGCCCGGTAGGCGAAGGCCGCCCAGGGCCCGAGGAGGGCCGCCCAGAACAGCGGGGCAGCCGCGCCGTCCACGGAGCTCTCCGCGACGCTCTCCACGCAGGCGCGCGCGACGGCGGCCCGGTCGAGGGCCGAGACGTCGCGGCCTACGAGCATAGCGACCGCGGCCCTCCCGCGGACGGGCTCGGCCGAGCCCGCGTCGTCGTCGGCCGCGAGCGCGCGGCGGACCCTGGCGGCGTGGGCGGCCAGGTCGGCGGGGGCTATCGAGGCCCATACGACGGCTATATCGGCGGCCGCGCCAAGGAAGGGATGCGCGGCGCGCGCGGCCAGGCAGAGCGCCCAGGCCGAGGCCCCGGCGAGGCCCGCGACGAATAGCCAGGCCGACGCCCCGGCCAGCCGCGCGCGGCGTCGCGCCGAGGCGTCGGCCGGCTGAGGGGG
>JAHIWG010000170.1 GCA_018816345.1 Spirochaetota bacterium
ATGGCGGAGAACATGCGCATGCATAGGCCCGACTCGCCGCAGGAGACGGAGACCGACGCATCCGCGGCCCCGGAGAGGCCGCCCCGCACGAGCACGCGGTCTTCCCGCCTATCGACCGTCGCGCCTAGCGCCTCGACGACGCGCATGGCCGCCAGGGAGTCGTCGCACCACGTCGGGTTCGTGATGACGGACTCGCCGGCCGCCATCGCCGCGCACGCCAGGGCCCTCTGCATGGCGCTCTTCGAGGCCGGCGCGCGGACGCTGCCGCGTACCGGGGAGGGCTCAACCGAGCGCGTCATGGATTGCCTCCGCGATCATCGACGGGCGCATCCCGTCGGTATGGATATCGAGCGCGGCGCACTCCGCGTACCAGGGGCGGCGGCGCTCGTAGAGTACCCGTATCATGGCCTCGGCGTCCCCCGCGAGGAGCGGCCGCGAGCCGCCTACGGAGCGGGCGGCCAGGCTCGCGAGGTCGGCCTTGAGCCAGACTACCGAGAAGCGCTCGCGTAGCAGGGCCCGGTTCTCGGGCGACTCTACGCAGCCTCCGCCGGTGGCGAGCACGACGGGGCCGCCGGCGGCGACCGCCGCCAGGGCGGCGCGTTCCCGGGCCCTGAAGCCCGGCTCTCCCTCGGCCTCGAAAATAGCCGCTACCGGCTTGCCCGCCCCGGCGGCGATAGCCTCGTCGAGGTCGACGAACGGCAACCCTTCTAGCGAGGCGAGGAGCGCCCCGACGCTCGTCTTTCCCGTAGCCGGCAACCCGATGAGCGCGATGCGCCTCGGCCCCGAATCTTGTTTCTCCATGCCGCATCTTACCCGGCCGAGCCTCCTCGGTCAACGAACCGCCCCCTTACGGAGAGTACGCGTCGTCGCTATTAACCCGGCCCAGCGTCGCCCCCTTGGTCGGCGCGACGTGCCAGTCGGACCCCGAGTCGGCGTCGCCCGACGAGGAGGAGCGGCATACGGTCCTCGTGCTCGTCGTGCCCGTGGAGCGGGCGCAGTCCTCGGGCCTGGGCGGCTCTGAGGCGACCCAGGCGCCCGCGGCGACCAGGGCCGCCACGCGGTCGCGCAGGGCGGCGGTCCCGAACCCGCCGTAATTCTCGTCGGAATCGGCCGTCCGCTCGCTATACGCCACGGCGTCCATCACTATGCCTACGGGCGAGCTGTACAGCGACGCCACGCCGTTCTTGCCGGGCAGCGCGGCATCCCCTCCCCGGTACCAGAGGTCCCACGCCTCCGCGCTCGCGTCCAGGCCTCCCGAGGACGCCCGGTCGACCGTCTCGTCCGTCTCTTCAGCTATCCCCTGGGGCTTGAGGTGGAGTATTACGTAATCCCCGGCGCTCACCGCCAGCGGCGGGAAGACGAAGCGAGCGTCGTAGTTCTCCCTAACGCCTATAAACAAGGCGAGCCCGGCGCAGTTCCCGCCGGAGGTCGCGAACAGCTCGATAGCGTCTGGATGGGTCGACGTGCCCTCGGTGAGGAGCTCGTTGAAGACCAGTCCCGGAGTGTCGGGGTTGAAGCCCCAATACGGCAGGACGAAGCTGGAGAGGTTCCCGGCGGCGTCCGCCACTATCCCGGAGACGGCGTAGGCCGCGCCCGGCTCCTGGGCGCCCCCGAGCGAAACGACGACGCTTCTACGGTCGTCGCCTAGGCGCGAGGCCGATACGGCCGGGCCGGGCGACGACGCGAAGCCGGGTACCGCCTCGGCTATATCCTCGTCGAACGCGATAACCAGCTCGGCCGAGCCGGAAGGCCCCCACGAGGCTACGGCCGGCGGCCGCAGGTCGCCCGGCTCGAAGACGGCCGCCGCGGGCTCGGGCACGCATCCGGCCGCGAGCCAAGCGCCGGAGAGCGCTAAGAGAGCATCGAGGGCGCGCCTTTCCGCGCGTCCGGCGTATCGTCTATCCATCGCAAGCCTCCTTGCAGCCCGAAGGAACGAATCCTCCCGGGACTGCGAGAAAGACGCCCCATGGAGCATCGGCGCTTTCGGCGAGGCGCCCTCGGTCAGGAGCAGGATACGTCTTTACAAGCCTTGAGGCTCATGGTACAGTCATTTACTTTCTTAGTGAAAGTAATGCACCTAATACTTCGGGGAGTCGAACGATGAGCCCAAGCGAACGGGCGAGGGTCGAGGCCTTCGCCAAGGAAATCAGGAAGCTAACCATAGGCATGATAGCCGAGCTAGGCGTCGGGCACATAGGCGGCGCCATGTCCATAGCCGACCTCCTGGCCGTGCTCTACGATAAGCGGCTCAAGGCCTATCCGGAAGATGCCCGGGCCGCCGATCGCGACAGGCTCGTCCTGTCCAAGGGCCACGCGGGCCCCGCCCTCTACGCCGCGCTCGCGGCCAAGGGCTTCTTCCCGGCGGAATGGCTCTCCACCCTCAACAAGGGCGGGACGAGGCTCCCGAGCCATTGCGACAGGAACAAGACCCCGGGCATCGACATGACTACGGGCTCGCTCGGGCAGGGCCTGTCCGCGGCCTGCGGCATCGCGATGGCCCTGAGGCTCGACTCAAACCCCGCGACCGTCTACGCGATCATAGGAGACGGCGAGAGCGACGAGGGACAGAACTGGGAGGCCGCCATGTTCGCGGCCCAGAAGCGCCTCTCGAGCATCGTCGCGTTCACCGACTACAACAGGGCCCAGATAGACGGCACGACCGACGAGATCATCGGGCTCGGCGGCCTCGCCGAGAAATGGGCGGCCTTCGGCTGGAACGCCCTCGAGATAGACGGCCACGACGTAGGCGCCATAGACGCGGCCATCGAGACGGCCGCGGCCGTAGGGGACAGGCCGACCATGATCGTCCTCCATACCGTCAAGGGCAAGGGCTGCAGCTTCTGCGAGGGACAGGTCGGGAGCCACAACATGAACGTCACCAAGGAAATGGCCGCCGAGGCCGTGGCCGCGCTCGGCGCGTAGCGAGGAACGAAATGGAAGCTTTAAAGGAAATGCGCGCGGTATACGCGGAGACGCTCGTGCGGCTCGGGGCGGCCGACGATCGTATCGTCGTCCTGGAGGCGGACCTCATGAAGGCCACGGGCACGGGTCCCTTCGCCAAGGCCTATCCGGAGCGGACCGTCAACGTCGGGGTCGCCGAGGCCAACATGGTCGGAATAGCGGCCGGCATGTCCGCGGAGGGTAAGATACCCTTCGCGGCTACCTTCGCCTGCTTCGCCAGCCGCCGGGCCTACGACCAGTTCTTCGTGTCGGGCAACTACGCCAGGCTCAACGTCAAGCTCGTCGGCACCGACCCCGGCGTCTGCGCCGCCTTCAACGGCGGCACCCACATGCCCTTCGAGGACCTGGCCCTGATGCGCGCGGTGCCGGGCCTCGTCATCGTAGAGCCGTCCGACCCCGTATCGCTCGCGGCCTTCGTACAGAAGGCCGCCGAGCGCGACGGCTGCGTCTACCTCCGCCTTCAGCGCAAGGCCGCTCCCGCCCTATATAAGGAAGGCGAGACCTTCGACTTCGGCAAGGCCAAGCTGCTCCGCGCCGGCTCGCCCGACGGGAAGGCCGACGCCGTCATAGTCGCCCTGGGAGCGCTGATGGCGGGCGAGGCCCTCAAGGCCGCCGACCTCCTCGCCGCGGAGGGCAAAAAAATAGCGGTCATCGACGCGCTGTCTCTGAAACCGCTGGACGAGGAGTTGATACTGGAGTGGGCCGCGAAGACCGGCCGCGTAGTGACCTGCGAGAACCACCAGAAGCGCGGCGCCCTCGGCTCCGCCGTCGCGGAGGCTATCGCCGAGTCGGGCGTCCCGTGCAAATTCGCCCGCGTCGGCGTGGACGACGAGTTCGGCGAGGTAGGCACCCAAGATTGGCTCGCCGACCGCTTCCGCCTCACCGCCCCCCATATCGTCGCCGCGATAAAGGGCCTGTAACAATAATTTTACACTGAGACACGGAGAATATGAGATAGATCATGAAAGAGGGAAGATAATGAACGATATGCTATTCTTTTTTCCTTCCCTCGTCCTTCTCCGTGGCTCCGTGCCCAAATTCCCGATCTCAAGGAGCACTACATGAAACTCGCCATAGCGTCGGACCTGTCCGGATTCCCCCTCGCGAGGGAGATAGTCAAGCACGTCAAGGAGAACCATCCGGAGATCGTGATCGTCGACTTCGGCATAGACAGCGCCGACGCCCCCCTGCCCTATTTCGTCCAGGCCCCCAAGGTCGCCCGCGCCGTCCAGTCCGGCGAGGCCGAGAAGGGCGTCCTCGTCTGCGGTACCGGCCAGGGCATGGCCATAGTCGCCAACAAGCACAAGGGCGTCTACGCCTGCGTGGTCGACGACCTCTTCTCCGGCGAGCGCGCGAAGATAGTCAATAACGCCAACGTCATAACCCTAGGCGGCTGGATCACCGCGCCCTTCCTGGGAACGCAGATCGTGGACGCCTGGCTCGCTATGTCCTTCACCCAGAAGATGGAATTCAAGAAGGACTTCCTGACCAACGCCTTCAACAAGGTCGTGGAGATCGAGGCGGAGCAGTTCAAGTAACGACGAGTGGAGGCGTACGCGATGAACGATAACGAACGAACGATAGCCGGCCTCGTCGCCAGGGCGCGCGCGGCCCAGGCCGTAGCCGCCGAGTGGGACCAGGCCCGCGTCGACGAGGCCTGCGTAGCCGTAGGCTGGGCTGTCTACAACGACGATAACATAGCCAGGCTCGCGGCGAGCGCGGTCGAGGAGACCGGCATGGGCGTGGTCGCCGACAAGGTGGCCAAGCATAAGAACAAGGTGCTGGGCGTCCTCCGCGACCTGCGAGGAGCCAAGAGCGTCGGCCTCATAGAGGTTGACGAGGCGCGCGGCCTGCGCAAGTACGCCAAGCCCGTCGGCGTCGTGGGGGCGCTCGCGCCGGTCACCAACCCGACGGCCACCCCGTCGTCCAACGGGCTGTCCATACTGAAGGGCCGCAACGCGGTCATCTTCGCGCCCCATCCCAAGGCCAAGCGCTCCAGCGCCATGGCCGTAGGCTTCATGCGGGCCGCCCTCGAGAAGGTCGGGGCTCCCGCGGACCTCGTGCAGCTCGTCGAGGAGCCGAGCGTCGAGCTGACCCAGGAGCTGATGCGCCAGGTGGACCTCGTCGTCGCCACCGGCGGCGGCGCGATGGTCAAGGCCGCCTACTCCTCCGGCACGCCGGCCTACGGCGTAGGGCCGGGCAACGCCGTCCAGCTGCTCGCCGAGGACGCCGACCCCGTGGACGCCGCGGCCAAGATCTCCGCCAGCAAGGCATTCGACAACGCGACCAGCTGCTCCAGCGAGAACTCCGTCGTCGCCCACGACGCCGTCTACGCGGCTTTCGTAGAAGCGATGAAGGCCAAGGGCGGGCATCTCTGCTCCGCGGACGAGAAGGCGAAGCTCCGCTCGTGGCTCTGGATAGCCGGCAAGGACGGGCGCGAGGGACTGAACCCGAGGATCATCGCCAAGAGCGCCGAGTCGATCGCGCGGGGCGCGGGCTTCGCCGCTCCCGCGGGCACGAGATTCCTCATGGTCGAGGCGGAAGGCTCGCCCGACGAGGAGAAGTTCGCGCAGGAGAAGATATCGCCCGTACTGACGCTGTGGCGCTGCGCGTCGTTCGACGAGGGCCTGGGGCTCGTGGTCGGCATCACCGACGCCTGCGGTACCGGCCACTCCTCGGGCGTCTTCAGCTCCAGGCCCGATTATATCGACCGCATGGGCCTGACGATGCGCTCGAGCCGCGTCATGGTGCGCCAGGGCATGGCCTCGGGCAACGGCGGCACGTTCGCCAACGGCATGCCATCCACCGTCACCCTCGGCTGCGGCACCTGGGGCGGCAACATCACCACGGAGAACATCCACTGGCGGCACTTCATCAACGTCACCTGGCTGTCGCTGCCCCTGCCCGCCAGCCGCCCGGGTGACGACGAGATATTCGGCGCCTATCTGGCCAAGTACGGAGCCTGAGCCATGAAGCTGTTTGAGTACCAGGCGAAGGACGCGTTCGCGGAACGGGGCATCCCGGTACCGGAACGCCGGCTATGCGCTACTCCGGAAGAGGTCAGGGCGGCCGCCGCGGCGATAGGCTGCCCCTGCGTCGTGAAGAGCCAGGTCCTGCGGGGCGGCCGCGGCAAGGCCGGGCTCGTCCGCCTCGTCGCCTCTCCCGAGGAGGCCGGAGCGTACGGTTCCGAGCTCCTGACGGGCGGGCTCGGAGCGGCGCACGGCGTCAGGAGGGTCCTCGTCGAGGAGGCCGTCGACATCGGGCGCGAGCTCTACGTCTCCATCACCGTCGATCCCCTAGCCGCAACGGCCCTCGTGCTGGCCTGCGCGGAGGGAGGCGTCGACATCGAGGAGCTCGCCCGCACCGCCCCGGAGAGGATACTCCGGGAGAGGGTCGACCTCGACGTCGGGCTCCTGCCCTTCCAGGCCCGAGACCTCGGGTACGCGCTCGGCCTCGGGCCGGAGCTAAGCGGAAGCTTCGTGACGCTATTGGCCGGCCTCTGGCGGGTTTTCAGGGAGAAGGACGCCGAGCTCGCGGAGATCAATCCCCTGTTCGTGACGAAGGCGCGGGGCGACCGGCCCGCGGCCCTCGTGGCGGGCGACGGCAAGCTGGCGATCGACGACAACGCGGCCTTCCGCCAAGGCGGGGCCGAGCCTTCGCGCGAGTACTTCGACTCCGAGCTCGCGTTCCGAGCGGCGGTCGAGGGCATACCCTACCTGCAGTTCGACGGCGACGTCTCGCTGATGTGCGCGGGCGCGGGCCTGACCACCGTAGTCTACGACCTCGTCAACTACGAGGGAGGCTCCGTCGCCAACTACCTCGAGTTCGGCGGCCCGAACTATAAGAAGGCGGTGCGGGCCATGGAGCTGTGCCTCGCGAACGACCCCAAGGTGATACTCATCGTCACCTTCGGCACTATCGCCCGAGCGGACGTCATGGCCGACGGTATCGCCGAGGCGATAGCGAAGCTCAAGCCGCGCTGCCCCATCGTCGCCTGCATACGCGGCACCGGCGAGGAGAAGGCCGTCGAGACGCTGAGGGCGGCCGGGCTCGACCCGCTCTTCGACACCGAGGAGGCGGTCAGGCGGGCCGTCTCGCTTTCGAAGGCCCCGAGGGCCGAGGCGACGAGGGCCGAGACGACGGGAGGGCGAGCATGAGCGTTTTCATTGACCGCGGCGACCGGGTACTCGTCCAGGGAATCACCGGCGCGGAGGGCTCGTTCTGGACGAAGCACATGATCGAGCTCGGCACCCGCGTCGTGGTCGGCGTCACGCCGGGCAAGGAAGGCCAGAGCGTCGAGGGCGTCCCCGTGTACCACACCGTGCGCCGGGCGGTCGCGGACGTCCCGGCGGACGCGGCGATGCTGTTCGTGCCGCCCCGCTTCACGAAGGACGCCGTCTTCGAGGCCCTCGACTCCGGCTTCGCCAAGATCGTCGCAGTTGCCGACGGCATACCCCTGCAGGACGCGATCCAGATTCGCAAGGCGGCCCTTTCCTGCGGCGCCCGCGTCGTGGGCGGCAATACCTCGGGCGTCATCAGCCCGGGGCTCGCGATGATGGGCATGTTCCCGTACTGGATTGAGCGGGTCTACAGGCCCGGCCGCATAGGCGTCATGACGCGCTCGGGCTCGCTGACCAACGAGGTGACGGCTATGATAGTGCGGGCGGGCTTCGGCGTATCCAGCCTCATCGGCGTCGGGGGCGACCCGGTTCCGGGCGCGCGCTTCGCCGAGATGCTCCCGGACTTCCAGTCGGATCCCGGCACCGACGCCGTGGTCATAATCGGCGAGCTCGGCGGCTCGATGGAGGAAGAGGTCGCAGAGGCCATGGAGTCCGGCGCCTTCAGGAAGCCGGTCGTAGCCTTCCTGGGCGGCCGAACCGCGCCCGCCGGCAGGCGCATGGGCCACGCCGGCGCCATAGTCTCGGGCGGCAAGGGCTCGGTAGCCGACAAGATCGCGGCCCTCGAGAAGGCGGGAGCCGCGGTCGCGGACAGGCCGCGCCTCGTCGGAGAACTGCTCCAGCGCGCGCTCGGCGCGGCATCAAGGAAATGAGGAACCACAAACGATGACAACCCTGCGGCAGAAGAATCCCACAGTCAAGAACGCGATCCTGTTCGCGGTAGCTCTGGCTATCGGACTCGCGATCTCCCTCACGCCGGCCCCAAGCTCCCTGGTGTCCACCATCGTCAACGCGGTGGACCCGGGAACGGCGAAACCATCCTACCCCGCCGCTATGCACTCAGGCGGGCCCGGCATGGCGGCCCTCGGCGTCATGGCGTTCGCCCTCGTGCTCTGGATCACCGAAGCCCTGCCTTTCCACATCACCGGTCTCATGGCGCTTATATTCCTGACCCTGCTCAAGGTGGGCAAGTACAAGGAAATCATCTCCACCGGTTTCGGCAATGACATCGTCGTGTTCTTCATCGGCGTCCTAGTAATCACGGCGTTCATTACCAAATCGGGACTCGGCAAGCGAATCTCCGCCGTCATCCTTTCCATAACGGGCAACTCGACCAGGGCGATACTATTCGGCTTCCTGGCAGCCGGCGCCATCCTGTCCATGTGGATAACCGACATGGCCGTCGCCGCCATGCTGATGCCGCTGGCCCGTGCCATCCTCCAGGAAGAGGGCTGCAAGCCCAAGGAGTCGAACTTCGGCAAGGCCCTCATGATCTCCGTCGCCTGGGGCGCCCTTATCGGCGGCATCGGAACGCCGGCGGGCACCGGGGCCAATCCTATCGCGCTGCAGTTCCTTGCCAACATGGCGGGCATCCGCCTGTCGTTCCTCGACTGGATGGTCTACGGCGTCCCGTCGGCTATTCTCATCCTGCCGGTCGCCTGGGGCACGCTCATGCTTTTCTTCCCGCCTGAAATGAAGCGACTCAAGGTCAGCGAGGAACGCCTCAAGGCCGAGCTCAAGGCCATGCCTCCGATGAACCGTGAGGAGAAAATCACGCTCATGATTTTCGCCTTAACCATCGTCATCTGGATAGCCACTCCGCTGCTCGAAGGCCCGCTGGGCATGGCCATCGAAATATCCATGCCGGCCCTTCTCGCCGCCTGCCTCTTCTTCATGCCCGGCATGAGCAAGGCGAAGTGGAAGGAAATCGAAGGCGAGATCGACTGGGCCGGCATCCTGCTCATCGTCTCGGGCATCTCGCTCGGCACGTACCTGTACAAGACTGGCGTCGCCGAATGGCTGGCCATCACCCTCCTAGGTAGGATCGGCGACGTGCCGCTGTTCCTGCAGCTGTTCCTGGTCACGCTCGGCGTATGCCTCCTGAAAGTCGTCTTCTCGTCCAACAGCGTCACGGCGACCATCCTGATCCCGCTCATCATCGGACTCGGCAAGGCTACCGGCATAGAGGTCACCGGAATCACCCTGGCGGCGGGGCTGACGACGAGCCTGGCTTTTATCCTCGTCACCACGACGCCTACAAACGTGATTCCGTTCAACGCCGGGTATTTCAGCATCAAGGACATGGCCAAGGCCGGCCTCGCGCTGACGGTGGGATCTTCTCTCGTCATCGCCGTGGTGTTCATGACCATCAGCGGCATCAAGGGCGGATTTTAATACTGCCCGGGGAAAAAAAAGCCCCGCCGCCACGTCATCGACGCAGCGGCGGGGCTATTTTTTATTTCGACGTCAGCGTGTTGACGCCGTCCCAGTCAGCGGCGGGCGGAACCTTCATGAACGCCCTGCAACGCCGGTAATACAGCCGGCTCGGACCGTCATCAATGTCAAGCCTCAGCGCGCGCGCGAATCCCACCATAGCTTCCTTCCACCGTCGTCCCTTGTACGACGCCAGGCCGCGCTCGTAGTGGCTGATCGTTTCCTCTTTCTTCTCCGGTACCTTGCCGGATATTTCCAGCAGCTCGTACACCGTGATGGGCTCGTTCTTGCCCACCACGCGGATCGTGTCCAGTTCCCTGAACCGGAACTGGTCCTTCACGCTCGCGTGCGTGTTCTGGCTGACCATGGTGTAGGTGCCGTAGGCCTTGTTAGCGCCCTCGAGCCTGGAGGCGAGGTTCACCGAGTCGCCCATCACGGTGTAGTTCATGCGCGTACGGGAGCCCATGTTGCCCGCGACGGCGGGGCCCGAATTGACGCCCATCCTCACCCTGAGCTCGTCCCTGCCTTCCTCCCGCCACCGCCCGCGCATCTCCCCGAGCCTGCGCTGCATCAGCACCGCCGATAGGCACGCGCGGTACGCGTGGTCGGGAAACGCCAAGGGCGCTCCCCAGAAGGCCATGATAGCGTCGCCCTCGTACTTGTCCACCGTGCCCTCTTCGCCCATGATAATATCGGTCATCTCGGACAGGTACTCGTTGAGCAGGTGGACGAGGCCCTCGGCGGAGAGCCGCTCCGAGATGGAAGAGAATCCGGCCACGTCGGAGAAGAACGTCGTTATGTCGCACGATTCACCTCCGAGCTTGAGCGCGTCCGGATTCTCGATGATGCGGTCGATGACCTCCTGGGAAAGGTACTTGGAGAACGCGCCCTGGATGAACTGCCTATGCTCCTCCTCGCCGGCGAACTTGGCTATCATTATGACGGCGGAGGGCGCGATGAGCGCCAGGTTGAGGCTGACCTGGTCTATCCAGACGTACGCCTCGGAGAACGCCAGCACTATTGCCGCGTTCACCGCGGCCACGGCGATCCCTATCGCGGCGTACGACAGCTTGGCCGACCGGTCATGGATGAAGAGCGCCAGCGCCACGGCCAGCGCGGCCATCGCCGCGAACTCGGCGTAGTCGGGCGCCTCGCGTATGAATCGCCCCCTGGCTATTGTATTGATGGCCGTCGGGTACGAGCCTACCATCCAGTAGTTGTTAGAGAGCGGCGTCACGCCCTCGTCCTGGGTGCCCGTCGCGGTCAATCCAAATACGGCCACCGAGTCGAACAGGTAATCGACCTCGGTCTTCGTGCTTATAGCGGTAAGGAGGTCTCGGAGCGACGAGATACCGTCCTCCGGCACGTCGTCCCCGGCCGCCTTCGCCGCCAGGAGCGCGTCGAGCTCGGCCTGCGTCTCGTCGAGGTAATCCTGGATGACCGCCTTGTACCTCCCGAGCGTGCCTTCGTACTCGCGCTTGAGCGCGAAGCGCCTCTCGAAATCGGTCTCGGCCAGTATCGCCGCCTTCTGGGCCTCGAGAGCCTCAGCCAGCTCCGTCCTGTCATCCCGCCCCGACGCCATGTCCTTGAGCATCAGCTGCATCTCGAACTGCTCCGCGTGCGCCGGGTACTCGATGAGCGCGTGCGCTGGGACGTATCGGGCCGTATGCTCGAAATCTCCCATCCAGTCGAAGAAGATGCCGCACTCGCGGTCCACGGGTATCGTTATGTCCCCCCGCCGGCCCGTGGCCGGATGCACGCCTCCGCGTACGACTATGCGCTCGCCGGGGACGACCTCCACGTCGGATATGCCCGAGCCGCACATCCTCAGGAAGGCTACGAGGCTCAGGTGGAGGTAGACCCGGTCGCCGAAGACGCGGACGAGCCTGACCCTACGGTGCGAGCCGTCCAGGTCAGCGTCGTTATCGACGAACCCGAAGGAGCCGGCGGCTTCCATCAGCTCCGGGATCGGGTAGTTGATGGTTACCCTATCGGGATCGGCCAGGGCCCGGAAGCGAGCCTCGAGGCCGCGGGGGATAGGCAGAGAGGCCTTCTCCTCGAAGAGCCTGATCGCCGCTTCCCGGGCGGCCGCGGCCTCGGGGGAAAGCGTCAGCTTGCTCTCGACCTTGGCGAACGAGAACGGGATCACGGCCCTCCCGAAATCCCGCACCGCCAGGGCCAGGTCCTTGTCGTTGTCTATGACCGCCGCGTACAGGTCGTCGGGAGCCAAGGCGCCTCCGGCCGACAGGTGCGAGTACAGGGCGTCGAACCCGGCCAGGTTCAGGAAGGCCGGGGACGCGTCCATGAACTGGAAGTCGAACACTAGGCTCCCCAGGCCGGCCGCCGCGAGCTGCCGCAGGGCGAAGGCGTAATAGTGGCGCGGCCACGGGTAGACGCCGAGCGCGGAGACGCTCGCGTCGTCCACGTTGAGGAGCACGAGCTCCGGCAGGGGCTCGGCCTTGGGCTTCATCTTGAAGCGGAGGTCGTAGAGGACGTACTCCAGCCGGTCGTGCGCCGGCGTGAGCGAGAATAGCGCGACGAGGGCCGAGGTGACGAGCGCGGTCAGGACCGCGCCCCTGGAGCCCTTGGTCGCCGCGCCCAGGCGCGCTAATAATTTTCCCATACCGCCCCTACCCGGCCCTACAGGGAAACGGTCAGTCCGCCGGAGACGGCGTATAGCATCGCCGAACCTGCGGGGAAGGCGGCGCCTGGCAGGAATAGCCCGGCGTCGAGGGAGAGGCTCAGGTCGTTGAACGGGGACCACCTTACGGACAGGTCGATACCGTGGCCGATGTCGTAGCTCGCCTCGGTGGCCCCGGCCGCCCCGGACGCGCCGTCCTGGGCGTACTTCATATAGTAGAAATAGCCGAGCCCGACGTTCGCGTTCCTCACGGCGAGCGGCGCGCCCTCGAGAGGATTAAAGCCGAACCCGGCGTACGCGACGTGGATATTGCTGAAGCCGGGCGCCAGGACCGTACCCGCGCCGAGCTTCCCGAAGGCCTGGAAGGCCGCGTCCGACCCGCTCGCGTTCCCGGCGGCGCCGGTCCCCGCCGTCCTGTCGGGATCGCCGGAGGCCAGGGAGTACCGGACCGTCAGCGTCGGCGACGTCGGCGCCCCGATCACGACGCGGTAGCGGCACGTGCCGCCGAACGCGGCTATGGCGCCGCTCGACGCGCCGAGGGGGCTGTAGCCGTCCTCGAGGTACCACTCGACCAGGTACTCCCCTCCCGCGACGAGGCCCTTGGCCTGGAGCCCCGTATACCAGCTCGTATACGAACCGTCGGAGGAGAGCCCGAAGTCGCCCTGGTACATCCCTAGCAGCGACAGCTCGTGCCCGAAGATGGATACGCCTATGGAATACCCGCCCAGGTAGCGCCTCGCGCCGTTCTCGTCGTCCCAATCGCCCATGCCGAAGGGGGAGAATTCCGGCGCGAGGAATCCCGTGTACAGGCCGAAAGCCTTAACCGAGACGGGGCCGACGGACAGCTGGGCGTCGAGCCCGTCCCCGTAGCCCGAGAGCGCCAGCCCCGAGCCTAGTATGAACGGCTTGCGCCCCACTGATAGAGTGAGGCCCGCCTCGGGGATGGTCGATTGAAGGTACGCCGCGTTCACTTCCCAATAATTCCTGAAGGCCAGCCCCGCCTCGGGCGCGGGCAGGATGCTATAGACGAGCGCGTCCCTGGCCCTGGCGTACAGCTGCCACCTATCCGGCAGGCTTAGCCTTAGCCAGAGGCTGCCGTTCGCCCCTGCCGCGAGCTCGGCGGACTCCCCGCCGCCCGAGTACAGGGCCGCGGAAGAGACCGCGGCGCCCCAGTCGAGGAGCCACGGGGCCTTGGGCTGCGGAGGGACGAGGAAACCGTCGTCCTTGAACAATTCCTGCGCCCCGAGCCGAGCCGCGCCGGAGACCGCGGCCCAGGCGAGTATCGCCAGGCCGAGCGTCTGTCTAGCTCGCGGCCTCATTCCCGGCTCCCGTACGCGGCCCCGAGCCTGGCGACGAAATCGAGCAGCTCGATCCCGTCCATTACGTCGCCGCCCGAGCTCGTATTGGCGAAGACCCCGTCGAGCACGAGCGCCCTGAACGCGTAGCGCTCTATAGGCAGGACGACGAACGCTATAGACGTCCTCAGGCGGAGCGCCTTCGCGACTACGTAGCCCGCCCTCGCCTTCGTTAGCCTATCCTGGGGCTCGTACCGCCCGAGCGCCTCCTCGAGACGAGATTCTAGGCCGTCCATCCCCGGGAAGGACGCTACGATGGCCGGGGCCATCAGGCGTAGCTCGGCGACCGAGCAGGCTCGCTCGTCGCCTATCGCCACGATATCGTCGAGGCTCTGCGCGCGCAGGCCGCCGACCGCGCACCAGGCCAGGCAGACTAATAGGAACTTCCTCATTTTTAACCCCGCGGTATCGGTTTTCCAGAGAATCAAGGAAACGCCAGACTTACGTTGACGGTGCCCGTCGTCCCCGACGACGGAAGGAGCTCCGCGAGCGCCTCGGCCCCGAGCTCCGAGGCGCCGCCGTCGGACTGCGCGGCCTGGGCGGCTTCCTCCGCCGGCGCGAAGGCCTGCGCGGCCCCCGGCCTCGCCGCCTCCTGCGCGGCCTGCGACGATTGCGTGGAGACCTGAGGCGGCGCCGCCCCCGCGGACTGCACGTAGCTCGAGCCCGCGACGACCGGCCTCGTCCCGCCCCTCGCCGACGATACGGCCACTACGCCGGACGCCACGGAGACCGACATGCCCCGCTCCGGCCCGTAGCTGACCGTATGCGTCGTCCCGCGCACGCTGGACGTGCCCACCGGCGTCGTCACCGTGAAGCTCGTCTTGAGCCCCTGCAGCTGCTTCACCTCGGAGACGACCGTCCCGGTCTTCAGCGCCACGGCCGCCGTCGACGACGTCGCTGTCATCGATATACCGCCGAGCTTCGCCGTAGTCAGCGACTTAAGCGTGAGCGTCCCGTTATTGATGGCCAGGGTAACCTCCGAGTTGGCCCCCGTGACTATGGTCGCGTCGTCGGGCAGCTTCATGCCGGCGGCTACGGGTTGCATCTTCCTAGCCACCATCGCCCCGACCGTGCCCTTGACCGCGGTCGCCGTTACCTCGGCGAAGGCCGAGCCGGAGAACATCGCGATCGCCGCCGCGAATGCCGCTAATTTCTTCATCGATATGCGCCTCGTCGAGTTTAGCATTCCGTTCACCTGAGCGTGGGATAGGCTGTCGCTATGATCTGCCATATCGTGGCGAAATCCCAACCGGGGTAGTAGGTCGCGACGTTCCCGGCATCCTGCATATTCGCGGTCGTCTGCGGCTCGCCCTTGCCTGTATCCGATTGGCCGCTCGTAGTCGTATCGTAGATCGAGGCGGTGATGGTCCCGAGGGTATTGAAGCCTATGAGGCCGCCGACGTCTGACGCCCCGGTCAACGCGCCGGTCGAGTAGCAGTTCGTCACGTTAGCGGAAGCCCCGGTATTATACGCCACGAGCCCGCCGACATAACCGGAGCCGGTCGCGGCCCCGCGAGCGTAGGAATTGATAACGGCGCCTTGGTTCCAGCCTATCAGTCCCCCGACGTAGTCCCAGGTCGCGCCTCCCACGTGGGGCCCGATAGAGCCGAGGGCATAGCATTTCTGCACGCTCCCGCCCTCCGTTCGCCCAATGAGCCCTCCGAGCGACCCGTAGGACCTCGAGGATATCGTCACGTCGGTCCAGCATTGGCTTACTGTGACAGAGCTCCCCGCGTTGCAATAGCCTATAAGGCCCCCCGTGGTCTGGTACGCTTCTATCGTCCCGCTCGCGCTGCAGTTGGTGACTTGAGTTGCCCCGCCGGCCTGCCCTATCAGGGACCCGGCGTAGTCGGCCGTCTTAATGATATTGACGCCGGTCAGCGTGAGGTTCGAGATTACCGCGTCCTGCACGAATCCGAAGAGCCCGCGATTCTGATCGAACTCGGCGTTGATAGTGAGGTTGCTGATAGTCATGCCGTTACCGTCGAAAGTCCCGGTGAACTTGATGGCCGCGTCCCCGATCGGCGCCCAGTTCGCCTCGCTCGCCGTATCGATGTTCGCCATCAATACGTAGCTAGCGCTCCTGAAATTATTCGCGTTCTTAAGCTCCGCCAGGTTCGTTACCTGGAAGGGAGAGCCCGGAGACCCGTCTCCGCCCGAGAAGTCCGGCGTGAAGGTAGCGGTCGCGTCCTGATTGACCGTCGAAACCATCAGAGTAGCGGACGCGCTATTTACGGGGCTAACCGTGGCGGTACCCGTCCAGCCCACGAACCTATACCCCGGCGTCGGGGTCGCCACGATTCCATAGGGCGTGCCCGGGGTATACTCGAACGTGCCAGAGGGCGATACGGCGCCGCCCGCTCCCGAACCGATAGTGATAGCGACGGTCTTGGAGACCGTGACCGTATACAGCCTCGTAGTCGCGGCGTCCGCCGCGGTGACCAGCACCTCTATGACGTTTGTGCCGTTAGGCGCGTCCAGAATGAGCGTCCCGGAGGTGCTCCCGGAGGCTACCGCGGTATAGCCCCCACCATTGATGCGTACCTGGATAGACGCGCCGGCGTCGGCCGCCGTGGGCGTGACTGAGACGGTAGGGAACGAGCTCGACGCGCTCGCCGTATATGACAGGGTCGTCGGCACGAAGGTGGGACTCAAGGGCAGGCTATTGACGGTTAGCCCGCCTACCGCGGCGAGATCCGCTACGTTGCTTGGCCCTACCGTCACGGTAACGGTATACGTAGCGGTCGTCGAGTCCGCGGCGGTCACGGTATATACTACCGGGCTAGTGAAATCCTGGGCCACGCCCGGTCCAGGCAGGCAGGTAGAGCCGTTAAAGATAATGGCCGGGGTCATGGATAGGACGGACGTGCCGAACGGCACGGTGATCGATATCGCGCTTCCGATGATGACGCCCGTAGCGGAGACCGGGCTCGTGATGGAGAAGGAGACGATCTCCTTCGCGGCTAGCCACTTCGCGTACAGGATAAGGTCCGACGCCGGCATCTCAATCGCCAGGCCTGGAGGGTAATCCGTCCCGGTACCGTCGGCGGCCGTATTCCACCCCGCGAACGAGTACCCCGTACGGGCGAGGCCTCCCGAGTTAGGTGCGACGCTGACGGCTTCGCCCGCCGTTTTATAGAGCGTAGCCGGCGCGATCCCGGAATCCGCGCCGTTCGCGTCGTAGGAAAGCGCGTAGACCGCCGACATCTGTATGGATAGGTCAATCGTCGCGCCGGCCACTATCTCGACAGATTGTCGCCCAATATAGCGTATCTTCCCGGCGGAGTCCTTGGCGACGGCCTCGAACGCCCGTGCTGTTCCAGCCGGTACCTCTATGGAGGCGCTCAGGGCGGGGCTCGTCAACGAAAGCCTGATCTCGTCCATATCGTCGGCCTTAACCGCGATATCTACCGAGGCGACTATAGAAGGAACTCCGACCGCGCGGCTCGCGGCCCCGAAATCGACAGAAACGCGGCCGGTACGCGATTGCAGGCCCGGAAGGACGCACGAACCGGCGAGCAGGACCAAGAATCCGATGCGGGAAATGTTACCGAGCCTGCCGGACATGAGTAGCCTCCAAGGTAGAAAACTATACAACCAAGGATAACTATAGAACATTAACAGTTTTTAGCAACAATTAGAGCGGCTAACTAGCGAAAAACGGTCTCTATCCCGCTAGAATCGATAACAAGCCTTGCCCAAAACTCCGGATCCTCCTGCCCTAACCTCCAGAACGCCACCGCGCCGATACCGGAGTCTCTGTACATCCTGGCCCGGTACTCGGTCGACTCGGCATCGTCGTAGTACACGTCGACGGTTACCGTCTCCTCGTACCTGAACCAGGGCACCTCGTTCTCCCTGAAGAAAACCCCCACGCCTTTCTCGTCGGCGAGAGACTTGACGCCGGAGTACTTATACGCCCGATTAGGTTTCTTGTCCCCCCAGGCCCGGCCATAGAACGGCAGGCCCATGACGAGCTTCCGCGGTTCCAGCCTCGAGGCGGCGTACGAGGCGACCCGGGCGCACCAGTCCATAGACGCGACAGGGCCAGCGGCGCTCGTGCTCCAGTGCTCGTCGTACGCCATTACGACGACCCGGTCTACGATTGAGCCTATCCTGGAATATCCGAGTACGTCTCCCGACTCGGTAAGCCTCGCCGGTAAAGCGACACTCAAGGTCTTCTGTCCCAGGCCGTTCTTGAGCAAGCGGAGGAAATCGACGAAATTCTCCCTGTCCCGTACCGGGATAGCCTCGAAATCGATCTGCACGCCGTCATAAGGAAGCGAGGCGACGATAATCTCGTCGATAAGCCTATCCCTAACAGGGTATGAAGGATCTAGGCAAAAATGCGTAAGCGAATAACTGCCTATCTCCGCGATGACGAGATGCTTACGCCCCGCGAACGCCGAGAGTCTCCCTATATCGGGTACGCCCGATAGCTCGCCGTACGCGTTGATCTCGGCGCTGAAGTAGCAGAGATCGCTTATAGGCAAGGAACCGGAGAGGAAGAGTTCCTCGCCGTTCATCAGGTACGCCCAGACCTCGTTAAAGGCGACTACCGTATTCGCGGCCTGGGCGTCGCTCGCGCCGGGGTATATAATCGCCGAAGCGCACGAGAAAGCGAAGGCCGCGGCCGTTCTATTCCATGACACGTTCGGCGCTACTCGGTCCAGGCGGAGAAATCGGAGAACGAGGCTCCGCCGCCGAGCGTCCGGAGCGATACTGTAGCGCCCGAATCCCGGCCGAAGAACGTCTTATAGACGATACGCAAGACTCCGTCTACGGATACGGCAATATATTCCGCTCCCGGGTCGTATACGATCTCGACGAGCCGCCATTCGCCTATCCCGTCCTGCAACTCCGCGTCGAGCATCCGTTCCATGACCACGTCGTCGTCAGATCGGTATAATTGAAGGTACGTAGCGTCGTCGCCCCTCGACGCCCTATCCCGGGTGAACCACACGAGGAGGCTCCTGCCTTCGCCGTAGCCGCGCTTCTTCCTGACGTCCTCTACGAAAAGGTGTATGCCGAGGCCGATCCAGCCTTTTCCCGTCGAGCGAGCCTTGAACCTATACAGAGTCGAGGACTTATCCTGGGCGAGGGGCAATTCCAAGCGAGAGAAGAATTGAGAAGCGTCCGTCTGCGACGCCGTTACGCCTGAGATCTTCCACTCTCCGATCCTGGCGGACGATCCGTCGAAACCCGAACGTTTCTTCTTCGAGAACCTATCCGTATCGAGCTTCCAGCCGGAAAGATAGCCGGAAGTCGTAGCGCCTCTCGCCTCGGCGGCGATCCGAGCCTCGCCAGCAGGGGCCTCGGCGGTCGTCGAGACTACCACCCCGGACGCTAGCGCCGCCGACAGGGCCGCTTCGGCCTCCGCGCGGGACGCTTCCGCAGCCAGCCTCGCCTTCTCGGCCGCGGCCCGATCCATCAGGGCCGCGTCGCGCTCGGCGCTGATCGCGGCTATCCTACGCTCGGCGGATGCTATCGCCGCGGATGCGGTCTCAGCGTCGACGGGAGCCGTTGGGTCGGAACCTTCAGGCCGAGGTACCGGAGCGGCTGCGGTGGCTAGGTCCGCCTTCGCCTTCTCGAGGCTCGCTTCGGCTAGCGCCAACCGTGAGTTTATCGATTCTATAGTCGAGTCTTTCTCAGTGATGGTAGCGTCGCGCGCCCGTAGCTCCTCGTCGAGCTCCTTTAGAAGCTCGTCCTTCGCGGCGAGGGCGGCGTCCGTTTGCGCTCCATCTCCACTTAGCGCGGCCAGACGGGTCTCCGTTTTTAATAGTTGGGCGTCCTGCTCTAGGAGCCTAGCCTCGATCTCTCCAAGGCGCGTGTTTGCGGCGACGAGATCGGCTTCTTTTTCTTCTATGATCGCAGAAAGCCCCGCCATCTCTCGTTCTAGCTCCTCGGCGCGCTCTTTATAGTAGTCGTCCTCGGCTAGTCTAGCGACTAGTTCGGCGTTCTCGGCTTGAAGGGATAGAATTTCCTCATAAAGCGAGTCTCTCTCGGTTAATAAGCGCATTATCTCGGCCATTAAGATAGACTCGTCATCGCTGAGATCGGCGGCCTCGCTCGTCGGTTCCTCTAGCGGTCTCGCCGTAGCCTCATCCTCGATATCCTCGGCCGGGATAGTCTCAATTTCAGCTGAATCAGCGTCCGTGCCGTCATCGCTATCGAGCTCGGCTTCGCTACTACCTCCCGAACCTAGACTAGTTCCATTGTTCGCGCTTAGGACGGGATCGACCTCCGCGATAGAAGGTTCTTGAAGCTCGCCACCCCCGTCGCTCGATCCTTCGGGCGCCGCTTCGATCTGAGAGGAGCCTTCAGGGGCGAGCGGCGGCTCGTTGTCCGGATCGTCTTGTTCTCCGGAAAGCGAGGTCCCGGAATCCGGGGAAACGCCTAAAATATCATACGCGCTCAACTCGCTTGGAGAACCGGGTACTTCTTCGTTCACTACTTGTGCGTATAGAGGAATACAAGTAATAAACAATATACAACTATATATTCGCAGGCGCATACGACTGCTCCTCTCAAGTAAAGGCAATAATCCTTTTAAGTATCGGTATGTGTCACTTTCGCATTAGGTTGAACTTCTAAAAACTATGATGAGCCCTAATATCAACACAGAATCTCAGGCTGAATAAGGTGGGTGCCTTCCTGGATTTCATGCGACAGCCAGTAGCCCTTGCTCTTGTTCTTGTTCTTTGAAGCAGGAGCTATAGACCATATCCGGCATCTTGTAATCTAGCGATTGGTGGAATCTTTCGCTGTTGTAGAATCCGAAGTATCGCTTCACGCCTTGCTTGAGCTCCTCCATTGTTTGGTAATCCTTGAGATATATGACTTCGTACTTGAGGCTCCGCCAGAACCGCTCCACAAAGATGTTGTCGATCGCTCGGTTCTGCCCGTCCATACTGATCCTGATACCATGTGCTTCAAGGACGCCGACGAAAGCCTCCGACGTAAACTGACTGCCTTGATCAGAACTGAAAATGGCCGGAACGCCCCAGACCGCTATCGCTTCTTCGGGGGCCGCGACGCAGAACTCGGCGTCCATCGTGTTCGATATCCGCCAGGACAGTACCTTGCGCAAGTAGAGGTCGATAATGGCCGCGAGATACACATACCCGCCCTTGAGCTTGATATTGGTGATATCCGTAGCCCAGACCTGGTTCGGCAACCAGATAGCCTTGCCTCTGAGCAGGTACGGATACCTCGCGTGCCCCTTGGCCGGTATCGAGGTCCTTTTGCACGCATAGATCGCTCGTAGGCCGGCCTTCTTCATGATCCTTAGGACCTGCTTTTGCATCACGCCCAGATTATGTATAGCTCTCCATATCTTGCGGTAACCGTAGAAAAGGCGCTCCCGGAGTTCCTCGAGTATGGCCCCGAGAGTAACCAGTTCCTGATCGTCTTCCCTGGCCTCAGGCTTTTAGTAGTAAGCAAATTGGCTGATCCCGAGGATCGCGCATTACTGTTTGATCGAGAGCTGCCCATGGTCGGGCTCTACAGCTTCGGCTCGGCCCCGTACAGTTGCCTGTACATTTTTATTAGGAACTCGTTCTCTACCTGTAGTTACCCAATCTGCTTGTAGAGCACGTTCTGCTTACGTTCTGCCGCCTCGCCATCCTTATCCTTCCCTGCTTTTTCAAAAAGCTCGTCAGCCCCGTCCAGTAGCTGCTTCTTCCAGCTCGTGACGAGGTTCGGATGGACGCCATACGCGATGGCGATTTCCTGTATCGTCTTCTCGCCACGGAGGGCCTCTATGGCCAACTTGGCCTTGAATTCCTTGTCGTATCTCTTACGCATAGTGGTAATTTATGCTCCCTTCCTTGTTTCGGGAAGGCTTTCTATCCACCCTATTCCGCTCATGCTTCGTGTCCAGATTCTAGGGCTCATCATATCAGCCTATGAGCCCATATCTCCTTACAAAATTGAAAATCGCCTGAAGGATTAACATAACATGTTGGTAACCTGCGAAGCGGAGTTGGCGCAGTTTGTGCGCACCCCGAATGGGGTGCTCGAGCACAAACTGTGACAAACCGCTGAGACAGGTTGACTAACTTGTTAAGCCCTGCCCAGGTCGCGATAGCGACTCAC
>JAHIWG010000171.1 GCA_018816345.1 Spirochaetota bacterium
CTGCGCGCCGTAGCGGCCGGGACGGCCCTGGGTCCGGTCGCCGGATCGGCGTCGGTTCCCGGCGCGGCCTCGGCGGCTAGCCCCCAGGCGGCCTTCCCCGACAGCTCGGGCGCCGTCCGGGGAGCCGCTGGCGGCTCCCCGGCGGGCGTCGTAGCGCGCATCCAGGTTGGATCGTACCGGGACGCGGCGCGCGCGGAGGCGGCCGCGCGGAGCATGGCCGCCCTGGGCTTGGCGGCCGTAGTCGAGGAATCCGGCCCCTATAGGCGCGTGGCGCTATACGTTCGGGCGGCGGACAGGGCGCGGGTCGAGGCCGTCCTCGATAAGGCCGGCTGGAAAGACAGGCTGGTAAAGGAAATAAGGGAATAACGAGGCCGGATCCCTACGCGCGAGGGATCGCAGCGAGTACCCCGCAGCCCCCGCGCGACGCGCGCGGGTGGCGAGGAGTACTCGCGGAGAGCCCGCCCGCGCGGCTTTACGCCGCGCGACGCGCCCATTCGAGCCCGGGCTACTTGAGCACGTAGCAGGATAGCGGCGGGAATCCGTTGAAGTATATGGAGCTGTAGCTCTGGGTATAGGCGCCGGTGGTCAGGATATAGGCGCGCTCGCCTATCTTGGTGCCTGCCGGCATCTCGTACGGGGTCTTCTCGTAGAGGATATCCATGCTGTCGCAGGTGGGCCCCGCGAGTATTATGTCGAGCGTCGGGCCTTCCTTCTCGAAGTAGATGGGGTACTTGATGGCCTCGTCAAGGGTCTCGATGAGGCCGCCGAACTTGCCTATGTCGAAGAAGACCCAGTGATACAGGTCGTGGGTGCTTTTTTTGGCGATGTTGACGATCTCCGTGACGATGACGCCGCAATCGCCCGTCATCGACCGGCCGGGCTCGACTATGATCTCCGGCAGTTCCTCGCCGAAGTTGTTGATCAGGAACGACTTGATGTCGCCGGCGTAATGCTCTATAGGGTTGGTAGGGTCGGTATACGCCGCGGGGAAGCCGCCGCCCATGTTTATCATCGACAGCTTGATGCCCTGGTCCTCGGCCCACGAGTAGATGTTGCCGACGTTGCCTAGCGCGGTAGACCACTGGCCGATGTCGCGCTGCTGGCTGCCGACGTGGAACGATATGCCGTAGGGCTCGAGCCCCAGGTCCCTGGCATGGAGTATGAGGTTGCGCGTCATCTCCGGGTGGGACCCGAATTTCCTGGACAGCGGCCAGTCGGCGCCGAGGCCTTCCGTGAGTATCCTGAAGAAGACCCTGGACTTGGGAGCGGCCCGCGCTATCTTCTCTACGTCCTCGAAGCTGTCCGTCGCGAAGAGGCGGACGCCGTTGTCGTAGAAGTACGCGATGTCCTTCTCTTTCTTGATCGTATTGCCGAAGCTCATCCTGTCCGGGGTGACGCCGAGCCTCAGGAGCTGGTCGAGCTCGAAGCGGGTAGCCACGTCGAAGCAGGAGCCGAGGTCCCTGAGGAGGGAGACGACCTCGTCGTTGGGATTGGCCTTGACCGCGTAGTAGACCTTCGCGTACGGCATGTTCCTTCGCAGCTCTTCGTACTTCGAGCGGACTACTTCGAGGTCGAGGATAAGGCACGGCGTGTCCTTGTCCTGGGCGAAGCGCTTCATGCGCTCGAAACGCTCCCGGCTCATGTAATCCTCGAGCGGGAACTCGTACTCTTCTTTCATCGCACCATCCTCTTCGCGGCCATAATCGCGGCGACCTCTGCGCAGCTTGCGCAAAAGATAGGACCGAGCCCCCTGTTTGTCAATAACGCGAGGCGCCGGAAGCGCGTTTTCGCTTTGATTGACCAAAGGTAACCCATAACGTATTATTGGCCTACGATTATGTCTATAGCAACCAGCCAGCAGCTCACTAAATACTACGAGACTTTTCGCGCTATTTCCGTGACGTATACGAAGGAGGTCGTGAAGTCTACGGGGCTCCAGCCGCCTGGCGTGTTCCTGAAGTGCCTGGGCGAGCAATGGCCCTGCGTCATCTACTCCAGCTCCTTCAACGAGGCCAAGGTCCTGGCGCCGAACCGCCAGTCGCTGATGGAGCGCATATCCAAGGCTAATAACCTCGTGAGCGTCAGGCTGTCGTTCAAGGTCTCCGACGCCGCCGACCCGCTCCTGTTCTATATCTCCGGGCGGATAAGCGGCTTCGCTCCCTACGCGCAGTCCAACGGGACCCTGCAGTTCATCTCTATACAGTTTACCCAGCGGCCGCCCGACGACTTCGTCGAGATAATCGGCAGGATGCTCGAGGCTAACGTCAACTCGGCGCGGCGCAAGGACGACCGCATACTCCTGACCCCCGACGCGATGAGGACGATAGGCCTGGCGCGCAAGGAATCGACGGTGCAGATAGACGGCGTGCCCAGGAAGTGCATCCTGCGAGACTTGTCCTTCACGGGCGCCAAGGTGATAATAATGGGGTTGGCGAAATTCCTGGTCGGCAAGTCGTGCAAGCTGCGGGTGGACCTCGAGGATCCTCGCGAATCGATAATGATAGCGGGCAAGGTGGTGCGGTACGAGGACGTCGAGGGCCGTAAGGACCTGACGGCCATCGCCCTTCGCTTCGACGACGCGACGATACCGATGTCGTATAAGATGCACCTGAACGATTACCTGGGCCAGAAGAAGAACCAGTCCGACGGGGAAGACGGCCCCGAGGCCTCGAAAGCCGATTCGCCTCCGGGCCGGAGCGGATAGCTAGTTATTCACGGGCCCCGTCCCGGGGCTCCGATACGTATGGAGAAGCAATGCTCGACGACGATTCGCCTCGAATTCCTGGAAATATCGTATTCATAGAGATCCCCTCCGGCATGGCCAAGGATATCGGCGCCTTTTCCGTCGATCCTTCCATACCAATACCCGTCGAGCTGGGGCCGGACGCGGCGGGCCTCTCGGGCCTCTCCTGGGAGATGCTGGTAGCCGGCATGCTCCGCCTGCTGGCCTACGATCCCGGCAACGCGCACGCCTCGTATTACCGCGGGTTCGTGCTGGCGGTGAAACCGGAGATATTCGTCGAGCTGTCGGAGACCGGTATCCTGAAGGCGCGTAACGGGGACCTCGACGTGGCGGAGGAAGTGTTCAAGGCCCTCGGCGGGCTGGCCCCCGAGGCCCCCGAGCCCGTCCTCAACCTGGCCATCCTGTACGAGGACAAGGCGGACGCCCTGGACCGCTCGGGCAAGGAGGAGCTGGCCGAGGCCGTGCGAGGCAAGGCCTTCGACGCCTACAAGCGCCTCATGTCCATGGATCCCGTATATCCTGACGCGTACTTCAACGCCGGGTTCTTCTACTCGAAGAACCGTTCCTACGATCAGGCCGCCAGGATGTTCGAGGCGTACATAGAGGTAGGCGACGACGAGGAGAAGCTCGATAAGGCCAAGGAGATAGTAGGCAAGCTTCGCGTGCGGGGCGACGCCGACGCGAAGTTCAAGGAGGCCTACGACTTCATCAGGATGGGCAAGGAGGAGGACGGCATAGCGCGCGCCTCCGAGTTCGTCCGATCCGACCCGGGCGTCTGGAACGGCTGGTTCCTGGTAGGCTGGGGGAACCGCCGGCTCGGACGCTACGCGGAGGGGCGCGAGGCCTTCCTGAAGGCGCTCGAGCTCGGGGCCGAGGAGGTGGACGTCCTCAACGAGCTGGCCATCTGCGAGATGGAGCTCGGCCTCCTCGCCGAGAGCCGGGGCCGGCTCGAGCGCGCGCTCCGCAAGGAGCCCGAGAATATCAAGATCATCTCGAACCTGGGAGTCGTCGCGAGGAAGCAGGGCCGGGACGCCGAGGCGGCCGGTTTCTATAGGACCGTGCTCGAGCTCGAGCCCGGCGACCAGCTGGCGCTCAGCCAGCTGGAAGAACTGGACGACTAGGCCCGCCATGGCGCAGCGCAAGACTGGCACCAGGAACGCCCCCGGGAACGCCCCTAGGAAGAAGAACGGAACCGGCTGCCTCATATGGCTCGTGGCCTTGCTGGTCACGCTCCTCCTGTTCGTGTTCAACTGGGAAAGGATACGGAGCACGCTCGAGAGCACCGGTTTCATAGACGCGGTGGGCGGGCTCGACGACCCGGCTACGGGGCCGGGGAAGGGCGACGGCAGCCTCGATCCCGGCTCCCGGCCCGACGAGAAGCCGGAGGCCAAGCCGAGCGTCAAGCCCGGCGACAAGCCGAGCGCCAAGCCGGAGGCCGCGGCGCCCCCGGTCGCCGCGCCGGCCGATACGCCCGCAGCGCCCGTTACGCCCGTTACGCCCGGGCCGGAGACCGCGAAGCCCGGCTCGGCGAAGCCCGGCTCGGCGAAGCCCGGGGCCTCCGGCGCCGTAGCCCCGCCGGTCGCGAGCCCGATGGAGCTCGTGAAGTCTACCAGGGTAGCCGTGCTCTATTTCATCAGGGTCGACGACGACGGCGTCATAAGCCGGCACGAGGTGAAGCGGACCGTCGGCGCGTCCGACTCCCCGATGACCGACGCCCTCGACGCCTTGATGGCCGGCCCTAACGCCGACGAGCTGAATCGCGGCTTCATTAGCCTTATTCCCGCCGATACGAGGCTCCTATCGGCCCAGGTGAGGGGATCGACCGCCTACCTGAATTTTAACGAGGCCTTCATGTACAACCGCTACGGCATAGAGGGCTACGCCGGTCAGCTCAAGCAGATAGTATACACGGCTACCGGCTACTCTACGGTCAAGGACGTCCAGATACTCATAGAAGGCCAGAAGCGCGACTACCTGGGCGGCGACGGCGTGTATATCGGGAAGCCCCTGTCCCGGGCGTCGTTCTAAGCGAGGCCCCTATGCGAGTAGACGCCATAGAGCGCTCGGTCCCGGCGATCGCCGAGTTCGAGTACGCCCGGTCGTCAGGGCCGGGAGGGCAGAACGTCAACAAGGTGGAGACCAAGGTCAGGGCCAGGGTCGACCTGTCGCGGGTAGAAGGCCTGTCGGAGGCCGAGCTCGAGCGGGCCAGGAGCGTGCTCGCGCCCCGCCTGGACGCGGCCGGCCTCCTCTACGTCGCGGTGGACCTGGAGCGTAGCCGCCACGCCAACGAGTCGTTGGCCGTGGCCAGGCTCGTGGAGCTTATCTCCAAGGCCGCCCGGGTCCCTAGGCGCCGCGTGCCGACGAAGCCGACCCGGGCGTCGAAAGAGCGCCGGCTGTCCTCTAAGCGATCGCGTTCGCTTACCAAGGGAGGCCGATCGTCCCCGCCTCATGATGAATAGCCCTATTCGTATCATTTTCGTTTCTACTATTAAAATACCGTTTTGATTTAGCAGTCTTGCTCCCGTAGGCCTTTAGAGTTACACTATACTTCGCACTCGGTCGAGCTCGAATCGTTCGAGCGAACGGCCGTACGGGAGGGAATAATCGTGAACCAGACTCGCCTGCATGCGTGGCACCTCGCCGCCGGAGCCAAGATGGCTACGTTCGCCGGATTCGATATGCCCATCAGCTACCCCCTGGGCTCGGTGGAGGAACACCTGGTAACGAGGCGCTCCGTAGGCCTCTTCGATATCGACCACATGGGCCAGGTTGAGGTGACCGGGCCGGGAGCCGACGACTTCGTCTCGGGGCTCGTCAGCGCCCGCGTGCTTGACATGAAGGACGGCGACGCCCGCTACTCGCTCCTCCTCAACGAAGAAGGCACCGTCATAGACGACTTGTTCATCTATAGGATACCCGGCGCGTGGTGGATAGTCGTGAACGCGTCCAACAAGGAAGAGGACCTCGCCTGGATGGCGGCGCGGGCGCGCGAGCGTAAGCGGGATGACGTGGTCATCGAGGATCGCTCCGAAGAGACGTACATGATAGCCGTCCAGGGCCCCCGGGCCATAGAGCTCCTCGACGCCGCGTCCGACTCGAGCATATCCGCCTATCCGAGGTTCAGCTCGGGCCGCGCCCGCGTGCTCGGCGCGCCCTGCCTCGTGGGGCGCACCGGGTACACGGGAGAGGACGGGGTGGAGCTGTTCTTCCCCGCCGCCGAGGCCGAGCGGCTCTGGACGGGGCTCCTCGCGGAGGGCGGGAAGCGCGGCATCGAGGCCGCGGCCATCGGCCTGGCCGCCAGGGACAGCCTGCGCTTCGAGGCCGGCATGCCGCTCCACGGCCACGAGCTTTCCCAGAGCATCAGCCCCCTGGAAGCGGGCTTCAAGTGGGCCTGCGACCTCGAGAAGGAATTCGTAGGCAAGGGCGCCGTGGAGAAGCTGGCCGCCGCGGGCGTAAGCCGGAAGCTCGTGGGCCTGTCCGTGCAGGGCGGAGTGCCCCGCGAGGGCTTCGAGGTGCAGGACGAGGCGGGGCGCAAGGTCGGCGCCGTGGTCGCCGGCATGTTCTGCCCGACCGCCAAGCTCTTCGCGGCGAACGCCTTCGTGGAGCCCGCCCTCGCCAAGTCGGGCACCGCGCTCAAGGTGGTCATACGAGGGAAGCCCGCTCCCGCCGTGGTGGTGAAGCGCCCGCTGTACGTCCCGGCCTACCGCAGGTAGCGGTACCGGGATTAGCAAAGCCGTTATTCGAAACTACTATTCGTTCGTATACTTTACAGGAGGAAGCCATGAGCAGCATCGACAAGAACGCGCGGTACAGGTCATCGCACGAATGGGTCCGCAAGGACGGCGCCCGCATAGTCGCGGGCATATCGGACCACGCCCAGGGCGCCCTCGGCGATATCGTCTTCGTCGAGCTCCCCGAGGTAGGCAAGACCCTGAAGCAGGGCGAGGCCTTCGGCGTCGTCGAGTCGGTGAAGGCCGCGAGCGACGTGTACATGCCGATGTCCGGCAAGGTCGTGGCCGTCAACGAGGCCCTGGCCGGAGACCCGGCCCTCGTCAACAAGGAGCCGTACGCCGGAGGCTGGTTCATCGCCTTCGAGCCGACCGCGCCCGCCGAGTGGGAGGGCCTCCTGACCCCCGAAGCCTACGAGACTGAAGCCGGTAAGGAGTAAGGCCGTGCCCTTCATACCCAATACCGACGCCGACCGCGCGGCCATGCTCGCCGCCATCGGCGCGAAGTCGGTTGAGGAGCTGTTCTCCGACATCCCCGCGGGCAAGCGCTACCCGAAGCTCGGCCTGCAGGCCGGGATATCGGAGCTTGAGGTCCTGAGGGAGATCGAGGCTTTGGCCGCGAAGAACCTCTCCGCCTCGAACAGCGCCTGGTTCCTAGGCGCGGGCGCCTATAACCACTTCATTCCCGCGATCGTGCCCGCCCTGGCGACCCGCGGCGAATTCCTGTCGGCCTATACTCCGTACCAGCCGGAAGTGTCCCAGGGTACGCTCCAGGCCATCTTCGAGTACCAGTCGATGGCGGCCGAGCTCCTCGGCGTCGATACCGTCAACGCCTCGCACTACGACGGAGCGACCGCCTTGGCCGAGGCGGTCATCATGGCCCTGAGCCACGGAGGCTCGGCCAGGCCCAAGGTGATGCTGCCCGCCGCCCTGCATCCCGAATACAAGGACGTGCTCCGTACCTACCTCGCGGCCTTCTCCGACGAGATAGAGGAGTACTCCGACGTCCCGGCCGTCGCGGCCTCGAGGACCGACGCCGCGACCGCCTGCTTCATAGCCGCCTATCCTGATTTCGAGGGGCGCGTCCACGACCTTTCGGGGATCGCCGACGCAGTGCACGCCTCCGGGGCGGTCTTCATCGTGTCCGCCGACCCGATAATGCTCGGCCTCCTTAAGAGCCCGGGTTCCTACGGCGCCGATATCGTCACCGCCGAGGGCCAGTCCCTCGGCAATCCGATGAACTTCGGCGGCCCCTTCCTGGGCATGATGGGCGCTACGCAGAAGTTCGTCCGTAAGATGCCCGGGCGGATCGTGGGGCAGGCCGCCGACCACGAGGGGCGGCGCGGCTTCGTACTGACGCTATCCGCCAGGGAACAGCATATTCGCCGCGAGAAGGCCGTCTCCAACATCTGCTCCAACCAGGGCCTCGTCATGCTGATGACGACCATCTACCTCGAGGCGCTCGGCAAGAGCGGCCTCAAGGCGGTGGCCGAGCTGTGCTGGAACAAGGCCCACTACGCCGCGAGGACCATAGCCGCTGTACCGGGATTAGCGGTGGCCGAGGGCGAGTTCTTCAAGGAATTCGTCGTGCGGACGCCGGTACCAGCCCAGGAGATTGTCGACAAGCTGGAACGCCGCGGAATCGTCCCCGGCCTAGCATTATCGAGGTACTATCCCGACCGCGCCCACGAGCTGCTCGTATGCGTTACCGAGATGAGCACCAAGGCTCAGATAGAGCTTCTCGCGCAGTCGCTCAAGGAGGCCGCGCTATGAACCTGATACCGGAACCCCTGGCCTTCGAGCTGTCGAGCCCGGGTCGGGTAGGCGTGGCGCTGCCCAAGTGCGACGTGCCCGCGACCCCCGTACCCGCCGGCCTCCTCCGGACGGAGCTCAAGCTGCCGGAGCTGGACGAGCTGACGGTAGTCAGGCACTTCACTCGCCTGTCTCAGAAGAATTTCTCCATCGATACGCAGTTCTATCCCCTGGGCAGCTGTACCATGAAGTACAACCCCAAGGCCAACGACGCGGCGGCCGCCCAGCCCGGTTGGAAGGGCGCCCATCCGCTCGTCGGCGACGCGCGGAACCAAGGCGCCATAGAACTGGTCTATAGGCTCCAGGAGAGCCTGAAGGCTATAGGGGGCTTCTCCGCGGTGAGCCTCCAGCCGGCCGCCGGCGCGCACGGCGAACTGGCCGGCGTCTTCATGATCAGGGCCTACCACCTGGCGCGCGGCCAGGCCGGGCGCGTGAAGATGCTCATCCCGGACAGCGCCCACGGCACCAACCCGGCGTCGTGCACGATGGCCGGCCTGACCACCGTGACGATACCGAGCGACGCCGAGGGAGGCGTCGACATGGAGGCCCTGAGGGCGGCCTGCGACGACACTGTCGCCGGTATAATGATAACCAACCCGAGCACCCTGGGACTGTTCGAGCGGAACATCGAGGCCATAGCCAGGATGGTCCACGACGCGGGCGGCCTCGTCTACGGCGACGGCGCCAACATGAACGCCCTGACGGGCATCCTGAGGCCCGCCGACGTGGGCATCGACGTGATGCACTTCAACCTGCATAAGACGTTCTCCACGCCTCACGGCGGCGGCGGCCCTGGCGTAGGCATGGTAGGCGCCGCTCCCGCGCTCGCCGAGTACCTGCCCGGCCCCCTCGCCGTAGAGAAGGACGGCAAATTCTCCATGGCGACGCCGGCCCGCAGCATAGGCCGGATGAAGGCCTTCTACGGTAACTTCGCGGTGCTCGTCAGGGCCTACACCTATATCAGGATGCTCGGCGAGGAAGGCATGAAGCGGCTAGCGGAGTCGGCGGTCCTGAACGCCAACTACCTGAAGGTTCGCCTCGAGAAGCATTACGAGGTCAAGTATCCGCGCCGGTGCATGCACGAATTCGTCGCCATGGGCGACGTGGCCGAAGGGATCAGGACCCTGGACATCGCGAAGCGCATGATAGATTACGGCTACCACCCGCCGACCATCTACTTCCCGCTCATAGTCCCGGAGGCCCTGATGGTGGAGCCGACGGAGACCGAGAGCAAGGAGACCCTGGACGCCTTCGCGGACGCGATGATCAAGATAGCCGAGGAGGCCAAGTCGAGCCCGGAGCTACTCCATAGCGCTCCCCACCTGACGCCGATAGGTAGGCTCGACGAGGTCGCGGCCGCCCGCTGCCCCGTGCTGTGCTATAGGGGCTGATAGCCGCCCTGGAAAAAGCGGTTTAGAGGAGGGGAAACCCTCCTCTTTTTTTTCCCCATACGTTATCATTCCTGTAAGGCATGCCTAGCCCCGGTCAGGGCGGAGTGTACGCATGCACCGAGGGAGTACGATGTCCGCAACGTTCGCGAACGTATGGCTAACGAGGGGCGCCCTGCTTGCGGCGTCGGTATTCGCCTATTGCGCCTGGCTCGCGTACTCCCTCGATAGGAAGTCCGCGGCTAATCGCATAGCCGTCGTATTCAACTCGGTGTTCGCGCTGTGGGCGTTCGTCGCGTCGTTCTGGTACGGCACCGACGACCCGTCGCTCGCCATGGCCCTGTACCGCGCCTTCTCGTGGACCTGGAGCGTCTTTCCGCCCCTGATTCTGCATTTCACGTTCCGCATAACCTCCTGCGAGCTACCGGGCGGCAAATGGCGGCTGCCTTTCTTGGCCCTCCTGTACGCTCCGGCCGCCGTCTTCTCGTACCTCGTGCCTGCGTACGTCCTCGCGGACCCGGTCTATAGGGGCGGCTATTGGATGTTCGACGTCCACGGCAACGCCGCGTATTTCCTGTTCGTAGCCCATTACTTCGGGCTGATCCTCGCCTCGGTGGTCATCGCCTTCGCGCGCGGCGCCCGGTCCTCCGACCCGCGCGCGAGGAAGCGGCTCAGGATCCTGGGCTGGTCGTACCTGAGCGCCGTCCTCCTGGGCTTCATCACCGATACCGTATGCCTCTACGCCGGCCTCGACGTGCCAAACCTGGCCATCTTCTGGATACTGATACTCTCCGTAGGCATGATAGTAGCGATATCCCGGTACGGCTTCCTCTCCAAGCTTCCCGCCGACGAGGCGCTCAAGGTGCTCGAGAGCCTCGCCGAGATCGTCATGTACGTCGACGAATCCGGGCGGATAGCCTGGATGAACGCGAGCGCCATAGAGGGGCTGGGCGCTCCGAGCCTGGAACTCGCCAGGGGCCGGGCCTGCGGCGACTTCCTGCCGGCCGATATCGTCGGCCTCGCGTCAGGGTCGGGCGAGGCCGCCCGCGGGTCCGAAGGCTATAGGACGAGCCTCGGGCCCGAGGCTATCCCGGTGCGGCTATGGATCCACCCCGTCAAAGGCGGGGGCTCGGGCGGCGCGGTCCTGACCGCCGTCGACCTGAGGCCGGAGCTGCGGCAGCAGAGGATGGAACGGAGCCTGTCGGACGCGGGACTCCTCCTGGACGAGTTCGTCTCGAGGTCCCTGGACGGCATCGTCCTGACCGATACCGACGGCCACATAGCGCGCTGGAACTATCCCATGGTGGCCATGACGGGCATCGAGGCTTCCGAGGCCGTAGGCGAGCTTTACTGGAACCTCATGGCGACGCTCGAGAACGGGGGCCGGCGCGACGCCGCCCGCTTCCGCATGAGCATCGTGGACATCCTGGCGGGCCGCGTCTCCAACAGGAACCGGCGAATCCTCGACTTCTACATCCGCGGCCGCGACGGCCAGGCGAGGGTCGTCCAGAGCGATACCTTCGCCATTCCCCTCGCTGAAGGGACTATACTGGCCACCATAGCCCGCGACGTTACGGCGGACCGTCGCCTGGCAAAGGAGAATATCGAGCGGATACGCAAGCTCGACCACGCCCAGAAGATGGAAGCCGTGGGGACCCTGTCGGGCGGCATCGCGCACGACTTCAATAATACCCTAGCCGGGATCTTCGGGGCGGTCTCCATGATCCGGCTCGGCCTGGAGGCCGAGAGCGGCGAATCCCGGGCCGACATAGCCAAGGAACTGGACATGATAGAGCGCTCGGCCCAGCGAGCCGCCTCCTCGGTGCGGCGGCTCCTGACGCTGACGAGGAAACGCGCGCCTCGGAACGCCGCGTTCAGGCTCGACGACGCGCTGAGGCGGGTCGTCGAGTTCGCCGAGCGCTCCGTCGAGCAATCGGTCCGCATCGAGCTTCAGCCCGACCTCCCGGCGGCCAACGTTATAGGCGACGCGGGCCAGGCCGAGCAGATGCTGCTCAACCTGATAATCAACGCCGAGCACGCCATGACGAGCATGCGGCCGAAGTCGCAGGCCCGCGGCGGGACGATAGCCCTAGGCGTCTCGGGGTTCCGTCCCGACAAGGCGTACCTAGCGGCCAATCCGGACGTCGCGGACGCCGAGTACTGGGCCGTCACGGTCAGGGACGAGGGCGTGGGTATCCCGCGCCATATCCAGAACCGGATCTTCGATCCGTTCTATACGACCAAGCCGGAGGAGTCTTCCAACGGCTTGGGCCTGGCCATGGTCCACGCGATAGCCAGGCAGCACGGCGGCTTCGTCGACCTGAGATCGGAGCCAGGCGCGGGGGCCGAATTCATCGTATGCCTGCCCGCGATACCCGAGGGCGGGGATTCCGCCCGGCTCGAGCGGCGGCTCGGCGCGGGCGCGGGGCCCGTCCTCGTGGCCGACGACGACGACATCCCGCGGGAGACGGCCGTAGCGCTGCTCAAGGCCTTGGGCTATAGCCCTACCGTGGCCACCGGAGGCCTAGAGGCGCTCGCGCTCTTCACGGAACGTACTGACGAATGGAAGGCCGTCGTGCTCGACGTCAGGATGGGCGACCAGGACGGCCGCGCGATCGCCCTGAGGATGCGGGAGCTGCGGCCCGACCTGCCGGTAGTGCTGGCTAGCGGCCTCCACGGGGAGGAGTCCGCGGGCTCCGACGGCGAGGGCCGCTCGTTCGCGCTGCTGGATAAGCCCTATACCATAGACGAGCTGGCCCGGGCCCTCGAGGACGCCCTCGGCGACCTCCGGGCCTAGGCCTTCGCCTTCTATGCAACGCCGGCTTGTTCGTGATACAAGAGGCGAGGCGCCGTTTTCCTATCCAGTTTAAAGGTCATGCGCGGATAGTAGCGCCGTCCGCTTAGGCCCCCGCGGGCCATCCAGGCCGATTATTCCATCCTCGCGCCCGGAGTATCGCCATGACCGTCTCGATCATCGTAGTCGTCCTGTTCTTCACCGCGACCATCGCCTCCGGCTTCGGTTCGCGCCGTCGTACCGCTGGCCTCGCCGCCCGGCCGGGACTACCCGATTCCGGC
>JAHIWG010000172.1 GCA_018816345.1 Spirochaetota bacterium
GACGAGCTCAAGGCCGACAAGGGCGCGGCGGCCATCGAGAAGCTCGTCACCGTCGACAACGTTGACGTGCTGATGGGCGGCATGGCCTCCGGCGTGGCGCTCGGCCAGATCCCCGCGATGAAGAAGTACGGCAAGGTCGTCGTAGCGACCGGCGCCGCCTCGTACAAGGTCGAGGAAGCGCTCGGCTCCGACGCGGACTGGTACTTTCACCTCCATACCTGGGATTATATCCAGGGCGCGAGCTATCGGCAGGGCTGGGACGCGATCCAATCGAAGTATAAGTCTGTAAGGATAAAGAAGATATTCCTCGCGTACGAGGAAGGCGCCTTCGGCAAGGCGTCCTTCGATTCGACCAAGGAACTGTTCGGCGCCGACGGACGCTACGTAGTCGACGGCGCCTCGTTCAAGAGCGCGGCCCTCGGCGGCGGCGACTACGGCTCCATGCTCGAGGCCGCCAAGGATTATAGGCCGGATCTCTTTATCTGGGCCGGCTACGACGCCGACGCCCTGACTATGCTCGAGCAGGCCAAGGCGATGAAATTCAGCCCCGGCGTCTATTTGGGGTCTCCGCCCGGATGGCCCGTCGGCTTCGGTACCTCCAAGCTGTCCGAGAACGTCATGCTCTACGGCATGTGGGCCCCCTCGATGAACGATGTAATCCCGGAAAGCAAGAAGTTCTACGACGGCTTCGTGAAGAGGTACAAGGCCGAGCCGGCCACCTACTTCGCCCCGCTGTCGTATTCCGCGGTGTACATCATCGCCGAGGCTATCAAGCGCGCCGGAACGACCGAGACAGCGGCCCTCATCAAGGCGCTCGAGGCGACCAAGTACGCGTCGCCGCTCGGCCAGACAATCGAATTCTCCCCCTCTAAGATAATCAAGCACCAGGGTATCCGTAAGCAGATCATCCTGCAGTGGCAGAACGGCCGCCAGGAAGTCCTCTGGCCCTTCGAGTCCGCGACCGCCAAGCCCGTCTATCCCTTCCCCAAGTGGAAGTAAGCGAGACTTGAGCTGAAACCGAAACGGCCGTCGGTCCCCCCCGGGGGATCGACGGTTCGCTTAAGATCCTGATTTCGACCAAAGGGAACCAGATGGCGAACAAACGGAACGCGGCTATCGTAGCCGCGCTAATAACTGCGGCGGTCGCGGCGATACTGGTCTGGCGCCCGACCGTACTAATCAACGGCCTCCAGTCGGCCGGCCTGTACGCTTCCATAGCGATCCCGATGGGCCTGATCCTCGGCATCGTCCATATCGTCAACCTCGCCCACGGGGAATTCCTGATGGTGGCGGCGTACGCGACGTACATGCTCTGCGCGGCGACCGGGATGGACCCGTTCCTCGCCATGGCGCCCGTCGCCGCCGTGACGGCCGCGTTCGGCTTCGTTATCTACAAGCTGACGATACGGCAGGCGCTCAAGTCGCCCGAGCTGAATCAATTGATCCTCACCTTCGGCATCGCCATCTCGCTGACCCAGGTGGCCAACCTCCTCTTCACCTCGCAGACCCGGAAGCTGTCGTTCGACTACGTGTCGGCGTCCGTCGATATCGGCGACCTGTCGTTCGGCGTCTATAAATTCGTATACATCGGGATAGCCCTCCTCATGATCGCGGGGCTCAAGCTGTTCCTTACCCGGACGACGACCGGCAAGGCCGCGCTCGCCGTCGGCCAGAACCCCAAGGGCGCGGCGATCGTTGGCATCGACGTGGACAAGACCTACGGCCTGGTCTTCGCGCTGGCCTCCGCCCTCGTGGGCATGATGGGCGCCGTATTCATAACCAGCTCCTCGATATTCCCCGCGGTGGGCAGCCCCTTCACGATGAAGAGCTTCTGCCTCATCGCCATGGCCGGGATAGGCAACATCCCGGGCATCCTGGGCGCCAGCGTCCTCCTGGGCGTATCGGAGAATTTCCTCAAGGCCTTCCGCGGCACCCGCGGCTGGGCGGACATAGTATTCTTCGTCCTGATCATCACGGTGATACTCGGACGCTCGATCAAGGGGAAGAAGGCATGAAGCTCAAGACCTCGTATATCGCGGCGGCCGTGATCGCCGCCGTCGCCGTCGCCTCCCCGGCCTTCCTCGGGGCGTATCCGCTCAACGTGGCGCGCAGCGTGATGACCTACATGGCCCTGGCCATCAGCTGGGACATGCTCCTGCGCTCCGGGCAGATATCCTTCGGCATCGCGGGCCTCTTCGGGCTGGGGTCCTACGCCTCGGCGCTGGCGGTCCTGCGCGGGGGAATGGACCCGTTCCTCAGCATCGTCTTCGCGGCGGCGTTCGCCGGCGTCATGGCCTTCGCGCTCGGCTTCGCGATCCTGCGCCTGCGGGCGATGTACTTCTCCATCACGACGCTCGCTCTCATGGAGATCTTCCGCATCGTCATGCACAACCTCGACGACTTCTCCGGCGGCCCCGAGGGCGTCGTGCTGCCCGAGGTGATCTTCGGCGGGAACTCGTCGGCCCTCTACTGGCTCTGCCTGGGGGGCCTGCTCATAACCATCGGGGCGTCGTGGTTCTTCGAGAAGAGCAAGATGCACCTCGCGCTCACCGCGATTCGCAACGACGAGACGAGCGCGCGCTCGAGCGGCGTCGACATCTTCAAGTACCTGCTCATCGCCTTCGTGGTCACCTCGACGATGCAGGGCATGATGGGAGCGATACAGGTGCAGTCCTACGGCTTCACGACGCCCGAGACGGCCTTCGACGGCAACTTCACGCTGCTGCCGCTGGCGATGGCCCTGCTCGGGGGCGTCCACAGCACCATAGGCCCGATGGCCGGCGCGGTGCTGCTCGGCATAGCCTCGGAGTGGCTGAAGCTTCAGATCCCGTACGGCCACCTCATAGTCTACGGAGTGATAATAATACTGGTCATCCTGTTCATGCCCCAGGGCCTCGTGGGCATGGCGCGCAGGATGATCCGGGCGGGCCGCGAGGCCGGAGCTGGCAAATGAGTAAGCTTACCACGACCGGCCTGACCAAGGCCTTCTCGGGCCTGGTCGCCGTGAACGACGTCTCCTTCAACATGGAGGAAGGCGAGATACTAGGCATCATCGGACCTAACGGCGCGGGCAAGACGACCTTCATACACCTGGTGTCGGGCATACTGATGCCGACCTCGGGCCGCATCGAGTTCAAGGGCAAGGACATAACGTACGCGCCGGCCCACGAGCGCAGCAGGCTCGGCATCGCGCGGACCTATCAGCTCATCCATCCCCTGGAGAACCTCAAGGTCGTCGAGAACGTGATGATAGGCTCGGTGTTCAGCCGCGGGAAGAGCCTCAAGGAGGCGCGCAAGGCCGCCGAGGCGATCTGCGCCGAGCTGGAGCTCGATAGGCTGCAACGCGATACGGCGCAGCTGTCGATACTGGAGATAAAGAAGATGGAGATAGCCCGCGCCCTGGCCAACGAGCCGGAGGTGCTGTTCCTCGACGAGGTGATGGCGGGCCTCAATAGCGACGAGACGAAGCAGGTGATCGCCACGGTCCAGCGGATAGCGCGCGAGCGCCGGATGGCGGTAGGGGTCGTGGAGCACGTCATGGGCGTCATCCGCGAGCTGACCCAGCGGGTCATCGTCCTCGAGGCCGGCGAGCTGATCGCCGAGGGCCCGTACGAGACGGTCTCCAAGAACCCGCGCGTCATCGAAGCGTACCTCGGAGGAGCCGCATGATACTCGACGTCAAGAAGCTAGAGACGGGCTACGGCAAGCTCCAGGTCCTCCGGGGCGTCGACCTGTCGGTCGGCAAGGAGTCCGTCGGGCTCTTCGGCCCCAACGGCGCCGGCAAGACGACCCTGATCAACGCGGTCATGGGCATCGTCAGGCCCTGGGCCGGATCCATCGAGTTCGAGGGCGCGTCCATAGGCGGCCGCCCGACCCACATGGTGGCGCGCTCGGGCATAGCGCTCGTGCCGCAGGAGCGCGAGCTCTTCCCCGGCATGAGCGTGGCGGATAACCTTGAGCTGGGAGCGGCCTACGTGCCGAGGGGCAAGGCCATCATGGCGCGGCAGCTCGAGGTGGTGCTCAGCCTCTTCCCCATCCTCAAGGAGCGGTACAAGCAGTTCGTGGGCACGATGTCCGGCGGCCAGCAGCGCATGGTCGCCATCGGGCGGGCGCTGATGGCCAACCCGGCCCTCCTGATCCTGGACGAGCCCTCCCTGGGGTTGCAGCCCTCGATAGTCGCCGAGGTCTTCGACCGGCTGTCGATCCTCAAGAAGGACATATCCATACTCGTCACCGAGCAGAACGTCCGCGAGAGCCTCAAGGCCATAGACCGCGGCTACGTGATGGAGAACGGCGCCGTCGTGCTCGAGGAC
>JAHIWG010000173.1 GCA_018816345.1 Spirochaetota bacterium
CGCGCCTCGGAACCGCCGGCGCAGCGAAGCGAGCCGGTACGTCACGGATGACGATGCGCCACTTCACCGTAGAGCTAGAGCCGGCCGAATAGCGCAACGTAGCCGCCTGGCGCCGCCGCGCGTGAAGTGGCGGCGCGCACGGACACGCGCCTCGGAACCGCCGGCGCAGCGAAGCGAGCCGGTACGTCACGGATGACGATGCGCCACTTCACCGTAGAGCTAGAGCCGGCCGAATAGCGCAACATAGCCGCCTGGCGCCGCCGCGCGTGAAGTGGCGGCACGCACGGTGCGGTGCGAGCAATGCGCAGCACCGCAGGGGTGAGAACGCGCATTGCGCGTTCGAGGGGGGTATCCCCCTCACACCCCGACGATAGCAAGAGCCGGCACATCATAGACGACGAGCCGGGACATAGGACGTTTAGGGATTCCACGCCGAGTAGCCACGAATCTAGGCAGCTGATAGAAGCCACTTGTTTTCATATGGCTATAGTGATATAGATATCATAAGGGAGAATAGTAATGAAATATAAATACTATCTTATATTCAGCGTTATCGTATCTTCGCTTAGTCTAAGCGCGTGCCCGATGTTCCAATTACCGAAAATAGATGCCCCGACAGGCCTGACTGCGACGACGAACCTAGATAGAAGGATAGAGCTAGAGTGGGATTCATGCTACGACTCGGACAGCATTAAGATCTACCGTAGCGAGTCTGAGGCCGGACCTTTCACGCTGCTCGCCGAGGAAGCGTCTTATTCCTCCTTCCACAGCGATAGGGATCTTGAGCCAATGTGCATTTATTATTATTACATAACAAAAGTGAGTTCTGGCACGGAGAGCGCGCCGAGCGTAGTCGCCACGGGCGGGACGGTCCTCTCGCCCCCTAACGATATCAATTTTAGCAATACCTACTCGAGCGTCAAGCTATATTGGACGGTCCTTGCGAAGGCAGATTCGTACCGGGTCTATAAGAAACAATCGTCATACGAAAGCTTCTCGCTGCTCGGCGAGGTTACCGACGCGGAATATACCGATGAGACGGCGACCACGACCACCTGTTACTACGCGGTCAGTAGCGTCAGCGGCGATATCGAGAGCGCGAAGAGCGAGACCGTCGCCGCATCCACATCCTCCCTACCGGCGCCCCAGAATTTTACCCTTGTATCCACCTACGACGGGATTACCGCCTCGTGGAGCCCCGTTACCGGCGCCTCCGAATACGAGATATACTCGAGCTCGAGCTCGTATAGCTCGTTCAATCTAGAGAAGACGACCGGTGGTACCGAGTACTCGAACAACTCGGGCGTTAGCGCCTCGTCGACACGATATTATAAAGTCAGGGCCAAGCTCGCGGACGGTACGGCGGGTTCGTGGTCGACGACAGAATCTGGAAAGCGCCTTTCCTTGGCGGCTCCTAGCGCCCCGACGATCCAATGGGCGGCGTGGCCCTCGCTCGGAATCAGCTGGGCCGAGGTCGAGGGAGCTCTCTCCTACGAGCTGTATCGTAGCACCTCGAGCTCGACGTCCGCCGCCCAGACCCTGGTCGCGACAGTTACGTCGGGAACGAGCTACGCGGAAGATACATCGGCCATAACGCCGGGCACGTGGTATTATCGCGTCGTCGCGAAGAGGAACGATTACGCGAGCAGCCTCGGTGGCTTCGCGTCGAAATGGGTGATGGGCAACCCGGCCATCACTAACGTCACGGATAGGGGTAACGCCTTGCGGGTGACCTGGCCGACGTCCAGCGCGCCCTCGTCTGTTCAGTGCGTCGTATACCGATCGAGCGCGGCCGACGGTACGTACGAGAGCGTCGGAAGCGCCAACGCGAGCGCCGGCACCTTCGACGACGCGACCATAGCCCTCGGAGGAACGTTCTTCTACAAGATCGCCTACAGGGACGGAGCGATAGAGACGACGACTAGCGCCGATAAGTCGGCTACCTCGAACGGGACCATTGGCGGCCTAATCGCTACAAACTCGACGGAGCTCAACGCCATCACCGTCTCCTGGACGAGCCTCGGCCCGCTCGTCGATACGTACTCCGTCTATACGTGCGAGACGCAGGCCGGCACCTACGTCAAGATCGGCGATTCGATAGGCGCCAACTCATACCAGCACTCGGGACTCGTGAAGGGCGAGGCTCGCTGGTATAAGGTCGTCGGCGTCAAGAGCGGCTCTGAGATAGGCGCGCTATCGGGCGCGACGGCCGTTTCGGGACGCGCCTTCGGCGCCGCACCGCCCGCGATAACGGTGGAGAGCAATGCCTACCAGTCCCCATATTACTATATCCGGCTAACGTGGCCGGCTGTTGCGGGGGCCAAGAGGTACATGATTGGAATATACAATACATCCGATACACTGGTCGGAAACATCGTGGTGTCCGGAAGCGCCTATTTTACGGCTAGGAACATAATGTTCGATCCGCCAAATTCCGATTACTACCATTTCAGGGTCTTCGCGATCCATAGTAGTACGGGGGACCCGACGGTCGAGGAGGTATCGGAACCCGGAGCATTGTCATCGCGAGGATACGCGTTCTAGTCTAATTCGCAAAGCTTAGGACTAGGAGCCTTCTTCTCCCGATCCTAAGCATTGCGAGAAAATCGACTATAATCGTTGGATGTGCATGGTCTCCCCGGCGGCGCTAGATTCGCTTCGGCGAACGCTATGGCTAGCCCGAAGCGTCGGCGCAAGAGCTTTCCGTTGACATATCTCCGCTATGGAGACAGACTATCGTCCATTCATGGAGCGAACACCTAGATCGGCGCCGCAGGCGAAGGCACTGCTCCTCATAGCGGGCGCGGGGCACGGCTTCTCGCTGGCCTACGCTTACCTGATGCCCAGGGCGGCCGAGGTCCCCTCAGGCCCGGCGTACTCGATCATCCTGATCGCCTTCAGCGCCCTTCTCCTCGCCCCGCTCGCGCGATGGGCGCGCGACCCCGGCGTCGGGTTCCTGGTGCTCGGGGCCAAGGCCGGGATCGCGGTACTGGTCCTTACGCCGCTCTGGTTCCCCAGCCCCCTCAAGGTCCTCGTCGTCTGCGTCCTCGTGATCGAGATCGCCTTCGTACTGCCCCGTCCGTGGGACGTCGCGGGAGCCGCCATCGCTATCGCCCTGGCCTTGAGCACCCAGGCCGGGCGGAAACTATGGGATATCGTCGCCGAGCCGGCCTCCGTAGACGAGCTGGCGTTCCTCGCCTTGCTACCGGCCCTGGCGGGGTTGCTCGCGGGCGGATACAAGGACGCCCTGCTGGGATACGACAGGAGCGCGGCGGAGGCCGCCCGCCTCAGGGACGGGAGCCAGGCCATAATCCTGGCTAACGTCAGGTTCCAGGAGCAGGCGCAGGAACTCGAGGACGCCAGCTCCGCCCGCGAGAGGAAGCGCATCAGCCGCGAGATCCACGACATCGTCGGGTACGCGGTCACCAACCAGGCGATGGCGATGGAAGCCGCGCTCGTGCTGCTCGAGAAGGACGACCGCAAGGAGAGCCTCCGCGCCCTGCTCGAGAACGCGAGGGACCAGTCGAGGGACGGCCTGGCCGAGGTCCGCGCGGCCCTCTACGAGATACGCAAGCGGCGTCCGCCGTACGTGGATTTCCAGAACCGCATGATACATATCTGCCGGACGTTCAACCGGGCCACGGGGGTGGAAGTCGCGTGCGAGGTCGTAGGCCAGCACGTACGGATTCCCGTGGGCCTGGACATGGCCCTGTACCGCATAGTCCAGGCGGGGCTGACCAATTCCTTCCTGCACGGCAAGGCCAGGAACGTGCGCGTCCTGATCCAGGGCGTAGAGGGAACCCTTCATCTATCCATCCAGGACGACGGGGTCGGGGCGGCGGAGGTCCACGAGGGCATAGGGCTGGCGGGGATGAGAGAGCGGCTGTCGCCCTTCGGGGGGACGCTCGCCTATAAGGGCGACGAGGGCGGGTTCCTCGTGAAAGCCACGGTACCGCTGGACGAGAAGGACGCGCGAGCATGATCAAGATACTCATAGTCGACGACCAGAAACTATTCGCGGAAAGCCTCAGGACGGTGCTCGAGGGCACGCAGGACGATTTCTCCGTATGCGCCATTGCCGAGGACGGGGCCCAGGCCATCGTCGCCGTCGCCGAGCACCTGCCGTCCATAGTGCTCATGGACGTTCGCATGCCCGTGATGGACGGCGTCGCGGCGTCCAGGATAATCCATAGCCGCTACCCCGAGATCCCGATCCTGATGCTCACCACCTTCGAGGACGACGAGTACGTCAGAGAGGCCCTCGGCTACGGAGTCAAGGGCTACCTCCTCAAGAACATACCCAGCCAGGAACTCGTCGCCAGCATCAGGGCCGTATTGAGCGGCGCCCTCCTCCTGGACCCCCGGCTCATAGGCGCGCTCGTAGGCAGGGGCCGGGACGAGGCCTCACCGAAGCCGCCCGCCTCGCACCCGGAATGGTTTGACGTGCTTTCCAGGCGCGAGCGGCAGATACTGGGCCTGATGATAGAGGGATACCAGAACGACGAGATAGCCCAGCGGCTATGCGTCGCCCAGCAGACGGTGCGCAACTATATAAGCCGCATCTATGATAAGACCGTGACCGAGGATCGCGTCCAGGTGATACGCCTGGCGAGAGCGAGCGGCTTGTTCTAAGCGGCCGGGCCCTTGCGGCCGGGCCCGGGCCGTCTACTCCTTCACGGCCCCCGCCGTCAGGCCCTCGATGAACTGCCTCGAGAGGACGAGGTACAGGATCAGGATGGGCACGGTGGCCAGCGTCAGGGTCGCGAGCACGCTCGTCCAGTCGGTCTGGAACTGCCCGAACAGGCGGGTGACGCCTAGCATCAGGGTGCGCTGGCTCTCGCTTCGTATGAGTATGAGGGGGAACCATAGGTCGTTCCAGATGTTAACCAAATTGAAGATGGCTACCGTAGCCATGGCCGGCCGGGCCAGGGGGAGCATTACGGCCCAGAAGATCCGGAAGCTGCCGGCCCCGTCGATATGGGCGGCCTGGACCAGCTCCCGCGGGATGGTCCGGAAGTATTCGGTCAGTATCATGATGCCCATGGGCATGCCCATGGCGAGGTAGATAGGCAGGAGGCCTAGGAGCTTATCGAGGAGGCCGAGCCCCTTGAGCATTATTATCAAGTTGATGCTGGCGATGCGCATGGGGATCATGAGCCCCAGGAGGAAGAATACCGATATGGCCCGCGCCAGGCGGACGTCCCAATAGACCAGCGCGTAGCTGGCGAGGGCCGCGAGGATCATCACGCCGACTATGGAGAGGACGGTGATGAACACGGAGTTGAAGAGGTAGACGAGGAAATTACCCTCCTCGAAGACCATTCGGAAGCCGTCGAATATCGGGGCCTTCGAGACGCTGAACGGAGAGAGGAATATCTCCGAGGTAGGCTTGAAGGAGTTGACTATCATCAGGTAGAGCGGCACGAGGACTATGACCGCCCAAACGCCGAGGACCAGGTACGAGAGGGCGTTACCGGCTCGCTTCCCGCTCGCGGCGGCCCCGGCGCTTCGAATTCTCGGCATGGGTGCTCCTTACTTCCTGCTCGCCGTGAGCCTTCGCATCGCGAGGACTCCCGCGAGCAACGTCACGAAGGTGATGGTGGCGATGGCCGCGCCCAGCCCCATGTCGGGAATGCCTACGGGGTGCTTCCCCGCTATGCCGGTGCGATAGAAATACGTGCCTAGTATGTCGGCCGAGTAATTGGGCGCGCCGTTGGCCCCCGCCATGGCGTAGACCACGTCGAAGGCGTTGAAGTTGCCCGTGAACGTCAGTATTCCCACGACGCCCATCATCGGCACGAGGATGGGCAGCTTGATCAGCTTGATGACCTGCCATCCGCTGGCCCCGTCTATCTGGGCGGCCTCGAAATAGTCCTCGGGTATGCTCTGCAGGGCCGCGGTGAATATCATGGTCGGGATGCCTACCCACTGCCAGCTCGATACCAGCGAGATGATAGGCAGGGTCGTCTCCTCGAGCCCCAGCCAGGGAAGGGCCAGGGCGCGCAGGCCGATCCTCTCCAGGAGCAGGTTTACGGGGCCGAAATTCGGGTCGAGCATCAGCTTCCAGAGGAAGCCCGTGACGACTATGGCCAGCGTCGCCGGTATGAAGATGACCGTCCTGAAGAATCCGACGCCCCTGAGCCTCTTATTGCTCAGCATCAGCGCGAACATGAGCCCGAGCGAATTCTGGACGAGCATGTGAACGGCGAAGAAAATCCAGGTGTTGCCGAACGCGCCCCAGAAACGAGGCGCTATGTCGACGTCGGAGAACAGCTTCTTGTAGTTATCGAATCCGACGAAGGTATCGAGCCTGAAGCCGTTGCCCGTATAGAAGCTCAGCTTGAGCGAGGCCAGGAGGGGGAAGGCCATGAACGCCACGTAGACGGCCAGCGCGGGAAGGATATAGAGGAACCAACTAGGTCGCCGATAGATTCCCACTCCCCAATACGAGCGGCGGGCCGTCCCCGGCTTGTCGGAAGCATGCGTCATTAGAACCGTCCTTAGGAAAGGCGAGTCCCGGCCCGCCGAGGCCGGGACTCGCAGGATGCTAGCGTATCGGAGAAAAGGATCAGTACGTATACCACTTGGCGAGGCCGGCGGCGAAATCGTCCGCGGCCTGCTGGGGCGTCCTCTTCCCTCCCAGGACGGCGATGGTGCTAGCCGTGATCAGGTCGTACCCGGACGGGTTCCCGGTGTTCAGGCGGGTCCAGCTGAACCTGACGTCGGTATCCCTGCCGTCGTTGAAGGACAGGAACGACTTGACCGCCGGATTGGAGAAGGGGATAGCCTTGGAGGCCTTGGCCATCGGGAAGAACCCGGTGAAATTCTCCGCTACCGACGCGATGCCCTCGTCGCTGACGAGCCACGCGACGAAGGTCTTCGCGGCGGCTATGTTCTTCGACTTGGGATTGATCGCCATGCCGGTATCGGCGTGGAAGACCTGGGCCTGCTTCATCCCCTTGGGAGCGGGCGCCGCGAAAACGCCGTACTCGAGGCCGGCGGCCTTCATGTGCTCGGGGATGGTCCAGGAGCCGTCGAACATCATGGCGGCCTTGCCGAGCTGGAACATGACCTTGGACGAGTTATAGTCCACGGCCGCGTAGCCGCGGGGCAGATAGGGCGCGAGGTCCTTGATCGCCTGGAATACGGCGACTACCGCCTTATCGTTCCACTTCTTAGCCCCGGATTCCAGAGCCTTGCGGCCGGCCGCGCCGCCGACGTAGGTAGGGGCGAGGGTCTGGAAAACGACCTCGTTGATGTCCCACTCGTCCTTCGTGCCGTTGGCGAAGGGTATGATTCCCTTGGAGCTCAGTTTCTTGGCCGCGGCGAGCAGGTCTTCCCACGTCTTGGGCACGTCGATCTTATTATCGCGGAACAGCTTGATATTGTAGTAGATGCCCTGGCTGATGGCGAAGAGCGGCATGCCGAACGATCGGCCGTCGTCGGATTGCCAGAAGAACTTGGAGGCCGCGTCGAACTTGCCCATGAACGCCTCGGCGCTCAGGTCCAGCATGAACCCGTCCTTGAACAGCGTCTTCCCGACGTCGCCCGAGCGGGCGTAGAAGACGTCGGGCCCCGTGCCGCTCTCGAGCTGGAGCCTCAGCGTGGCGTTATAGTCGGGAGGGTTAGTCGGGTCGAATTTCACCTGGATGCCGGGATAGGCCTTGTTGAAGTCGGCGATGAGGCCTCGCCATTGGGCGACGTCGTCGGTCCTCCACGATCCTACCGTTATGCTCTGCGCGGCGACGGAACCGGCCATTACCAGGACCATCACGGCGAAGACGATCAGTCTCGCTCGCTTCATGCGTTGCTCCTTTGAATAAGATATCGTCTCGATAGTGTAAGGCCGTCCTCGGTATCGCGATACGGTTGCCTAGTACCCGGAATGTACTCGATTTGTACTAGCGGCCGCGGTTCCGCGGGGAAGCAGGCGCCGGCCGGTTCCGGCGCCCGGTATTGCCCGCCGGGCGCATATGCCGTAGCATTGCTGTATGCGCGAAGCCGGCAAGAACCGGCGGGGAGGCGATAATGCCAGGGAAGAATCGCTCGGGCAGCTCGGTAAAAACGGCTCTCGTCAAGTCGGCGATCGCGGTAACGCTGGCCGCGGCGCTCGGGGCGACGGCTTGCCGTTCCGGGGGCCCGGGGACGGACGGGGCGGCGACGCCGCCCGAATACGGCGAAACCAGGCCGGAAGCCCCGCGCTGGACGGCGGACCGCGGTACGGCCCTCGTCGTCATGGACGTGCAGGAGGCGTATACGCCGGTCGTCTCGCAGGCGGCCGTCTTCAGGAACATACAGGCCCTGGTCGCCGCCGCCGACGAGGCTGGCGCCCCCGTGTTCTGGGTCTATACCGACTCCGACGCGTCCCGGATGGGTAGCAGGCTTTTCGAGCTCTCTTCCCCCTTCGTCGTCGGCCGGGGCCACGAGCGCGTCGTGAAGACGGGGCAGAACGCCTTCTCCGGTACGGGCCTCATAGAGGCGCTCAAGGAAGCGGGCGCCGGGAGGCTCGTGTTCTGCGGCCTCGCGAGCGACCAATGCGTCAAGACGAGCGTCGAGAATTCGGCGGCGCTCGGGTATAGGACGGTCGTAGCCTCCGACGCGCATACCGTCCCTAGGGGCGGGGGGGGAGCGGCCGCGATGTCTAGGATGAACGACCTATGGCGGGCGGATCCGAGGATAGAGCTGATGCCTGCGGCGAGCGTCGACTTCGACGGCCGGCCTCTCTCGGCGCGGGGCCTGGGGGCGGGCGACTGGATCCATTCCGAGGCCTTCTCCCGGTTCCTCGACTCGGCGTACCGGCCCATCCTCGCCCGCTCCCCCGAGGCCGCGACCCAGCTCGGGTTATCCTCCTGGGCGGGCCTGGACGATACCGGGCTCGACGGGCTATCAGCGGAATACTCAAAGGAGACGGGCCGCCTGGAGAAGGAAGCGCTCGAGGCGCTCGAGGCCTACGGCATGGCCGGAGCGTCGCAGGGCGACAGGCTCAGCTACGACGCGACCCGGAGGGCGCTTTCGGACTCCGTCTCGCTCCGGCGCTACGCGGACCTGGCCTACCTCGTCAACCCGACCGTGTTCGGCGTCGCGTACTCGGCGCAGGACCTATTCTCGTCGATCCATCCTCTGAAGGAGGAGGCTGACGCGCGGTCGTACGTCGCGAGGCTATCGGGACTCGGGGCGAAGATAGACGAGGCGACGGCCTTCCTCGCGCGCGCGGCCTCGAAGAGGGCTACGGCGCCCCGCGTCGTCCTGGAGAGCTCGCTCCCGGACATACGCCTCGTCGCCTCGGGCTCGCCTAAGGGCACGGTATTCTACGAGTCCCTGGCGCGCGGGCTCGGGGCCATGCCGGGCCTGGACGCCGCGGCGAAGGAGGGCCTGCTTTCCGAGGCGGAGCGCGTCATAGGGCAGGCCGTGATCCCCGCCTATGGCAGGCTCGCGGACGAGACGGCGAGGAGGATAGAGAAGGCCCCCGAGGAGATAGGCCTCTGGAAGGTCCCCGGTGGCGACGAGTACTACCGCGCACTCCTCGCGGCCAAGACGACCACGGGCCTCGCGCCCGACGAGATACACGAGATGGGCCTGGCGGCCCTCGCGCGCATCCACGCCGAGATAGTCGAGGCGGGCTCGAGGACGGAGCGCTTCCGGGGAGATACGGCCGCGGAGGTCGTCGGCAAGGCCTTCGGGGCGGCCGGCGCTGTCGGAGCCGGGGACGCGCTGGAGGGCTATAGGGACCTGCTCGCGGCGGCCGAGGCGCGCGCCCGTCCGCTCTTCCCCGACTATCCCGCCGCCCCGGTGGGAATAGCCGCGGCGCCCCAGGGGGGCTACTACCAGCCCGGGGCGATAGACGGCTCCACGCCCGGCGTGTTCTACGTCGCCAGCGGCGCCGGGGCGAACCGCGCCGGCATGCCCACGCTCCTCCACCACGAGACCGTCCCGGGTCACCACCTTCAGATAGCCTCGAGCGCGGCCCTCGACCTGCCCGTGGCCAGGAAGCTCCTCTATTTCGAGGCCTACGTCGAAGGCTGGGCCCTGTACGCGGAGCGCCTCATGGCCGAGGAAGGCGCCTACGCCGACGATCCGGCCGGCGATATCGGGCGGCTGCAGGCCGAGGCCTTCCGAGCGGCCAGGCTCGTCGTCGACACCGGCATCCACGACAGGCGCTGGAGCCTGGGGCGGGCCGTCGACTTCATGGTCGAGCAGGGGCTCCTTCCTAGGCAGGCCGCGCGCTTCGAGGTCATACGCTACGCGAGCCTACCGGCCCAGGCCACGACGTACTACGTCGGGTTCCTGACCATACTGAGGCTCCGGGACGATGCCAGGCGGGAACTGGGCGAAGGGTTCAGCCTCCCGGCCTTCCATAGGACGGTCCTATCGTGCGGCCCCGTTCCGTTAGACGTGCTCGAAGGCGTCGTCGCCAGGTGGATCGCGGAATCGAAGGCGGAGCGGCGATAGCGCCGGAGTCAGGCTAGACGGGGAATTCCAGCGTTATCCGGGTTCCTCCGCCGCGCTCTATCCGCAGGGAGCCGCGCATCTGGGCGGCCAGCGACGCTACGAGCGAGAGCCCGAAGCCCGTGGAGTTCTTGAAATCGATCCCTTCCGGCAGGCCTACCCCGTCGTCCTCGACGGTGATAGCCGCGGAGGCGCAGGATCGCTCGGCCGATACCAGGATGGTCCCCTCGCTCCTACCCGCGAACGCGTATTTCATCGCGTTCGTCAGGAGCTCCCCTATGAGGATCCCGAGCGGCTGGACCTTATCGACGCCCAGGGGAAAGTCCTCGATGCGCTTCTCGACCGTCAGGCGCACGCGAGCGGGGAAAACCGCGAGTATCTCGTCGACCATGGCGGGCAGGTATTCGCCCGTCGACACGCTATCGAAGCTGGCGGAGCGATAGAGCTTGTCGTAGAGGACGGACATGCTCCTGACGCGGCTCTCCATGTCGAGGAGGGCGGACGTCGCCGCCTCGTCGGTCAGGCCCGCCGACTGGAGCGATAGGAGGCTGATGACGGTATTCAAGGTATTCTTGACCCGGTGGTGCACCTCCTTGAGGAGGAGCTCCTTCTCCTCGAGCAGCTCCCGTATGCGCGCCTCGTTCTCCTTCTGCTCGGTGACCTTCCATACGACGTCCATGAGCAGCGAGACCTGCAGGACGTCGCCGGAGTCGTAGTCCTCCGCCTTGTTGGCGAGCCCCACGACCCCGACTATGGCGCCGTCGCGGAGTACCGGCACGGTCATGAATCTCTTGAGCGGGACGTGGCATTCCGGATAGCCTTTCTTCCGGTTATCCGGCGCCGAGAAATCGTTCACGACGACGGCGCGCCTCTCTCGGACGGCGTCGCCCCATATACCCGTCCTGTCCAGCTCGTACCGTGTGGACGGATTCCTCACCGAGCAGGCCTCCATGACGCCCTTGGACCAGGTATTGAGCACGAATTCCCTGCTGGATTCGTCATAGCGATAGATGTACCCTATGGAGCTATCAGTCAACGCTATCGCCTGGCCCAGGGCGAAGTCGAGGAATTCCTGCGTCGTCTCGGCGGGATGCTGCAGTATATCGACGAGCCGCTCGAGCCGGTCCTTCTGCCGCGCGACTTCCTCCTCGGCGAGCACCGTGGCCGTGATATCCCGCGATATGCCGACGCTGCCGACTATGGCTCCGGAGCCGTCGCGCCAGGGGGCCTTCCTAATGAGGCACGAATGGAGTTCTTTTCCGATAAGGGCGCTCTCGGTCAGTTCCTGCACGCATCCCGTCGATATCGCCAGCTCGTCGGTACTCCTGAACGCCTTCGCCGTATCGGGCGGTACGAGCTCGGCATCGGTCCGGCCGATGAGGCTGGAGGCAGGAAGCCCGAAAATATCAGCGCAGGCGGCGTTGGCCACTACGTACCGGCCCGCGAGGTCCTTCGCGAAGATGGCGCTAGACGACAGCTCGATTATGGACGAGAGTAGCGACCGCTGGACCGCGGCCTCGGATTCCCGGCCCTGCTCGGCCGATCCATCCGCTGGCGGCGGGGCCGTATCCTCGGCTGATCTTGGCTTCCGCGTTCCGTCAGGCATGTGGCTCCTCGGCTCGACGTCGTTTCGCGGCGCGCCGGCCGCATCGTATCCGTTGGTATAAGCATACATTTAAAACGGCATCGCGCAAGGCCGCGGCCTCGACTCGCGGCGTAAAGAGCGCTAGACTTGACCCTACCATGCCCACGGAGGAGCGATCCATGAGCCGATACCCCGACGCCTTCATACGGGAAATTCCCAAGACGGACCTGCACGTCCACCTCGACGGGTCGCTAAGGCTGTCCTCCCTCATAGAGATGGCCGAGAAGGGCGGCGTCGGGCTGCCTTCGTACACCGAGGAAGGCCTGCGCGAGCTAGTCTTCAAGGAGAGCTACGCCGACCTGCCCGAATACCTCGGGGGCTTCGCGTATACCTGCGCCGTACTCCGTGACCTAGAGAACCTCGAGCGGGCCGCCTACGAGCTGGCCATGGACAACATCGAGGAAGGCGTCTGCTACATCGAGCCCCGCTTCGCTCCCCAGCTTCTCATGGACAACCGCGAGCTGACCATGGACCGCGTACTGGTCGCCGTCGACAACGGCCTGCGGCGCGCCAAGGCCGAGTACAACGCGAGGCCCGAGGTCGGGGAGCGCGGCCTTCCGCCCTTCGACTACGGCATAATCGTCTGCGCGATGCGCATGTTCGGGGCGTCCGGCTATTCTCCGTACTACGACGCGTTCTTCGGCCTGCACCGCGACTCGGCCCCCGCAGAAGTCATAAAGATGGCCGCCGTCGAGGTCGCCCGCGGGGTCGTCAGGATCAGGGACCGGCTAGGCGTCCCGATAGTCGGCTTCGACATCGCCGGCCAGGAGGCGGGACACCCCGCCGGGCAGTTCCGGGAGGCCTTCGACTACGTGCACGAGAATTTCATGCATAAGACGGTGCACGCGGGCGAGGCCTACGGGGCGGAGAGCATATTCCAGGCCATCACCGACCTCCACGCCGACCGGCTCGGGCACGGCTACTTCCTCTTCGACGTCGGCAAGGTCGCCGACCCGGGCATAGACGACAAGCGGGAGTACGTGGAGCGGCTGGCCAACTTCATAGCCGACCGGCGAGTCACCATAGAGGTCTGCCTGACGAGCAACCTCCAGACCAACCCTACCCTACGCGACCTGCGCCGGCACTCCCTGGGCAGGATGCTCGAGCATAGGCTCTCCACGACCCTCTGCACGGACAACAGGCTCGTGTCGAACACGACCGTCTCCAAGGAGATACGCCTGGCCGTCGAGAATTTCGACATCGGCCCCAAGGCCCTCAAGAACATGATCGTCTACGGGTTCAAGCGGAGCTTCTATCCCGGGCCGTACGCCGAGAAGCGCAACTACGTACGGCGCCTCATTACCCGCTACGAGGCCGTGGCGAGGAAGTACGGAATAGAGGCCGAGTCGGAGTAGGGCCCGGCCTCGCGGCGCGGAATACCCTATACTCGAGCCATGAGCCCGTATAGAGCGATCTACCATATCGTCAAGCTGCTCTTCCCCAGGATGCGGTTCGAGCGGAACGGGGTGGAGATCGTCGAGCCGGCCATATTCGTCGCCAATCACGAGAACGCCTTCGGCCCGATAGCGCTCTTCCTCTATTTCCCGGTCAAGCTCTATCCATGGGTCATGCACGACCTGACCGACAGGCAGAAATGCGCCAGGTACCTCGAGAAGGAGTTCGTCTCGAAGGAGCTCCGCCTGCCCGGGCCCTTCAGTACGTGGCTCTCCGTCCTCATGGCGGATCTCTGCGTCGGCCTCTTCCGCTATATGGAGGCCATCCCGGTCTATAGGCGTAGCCGCAGGATCATGGAGACGATATCGAGGAGCATAGTCATGCTCGAGGAAGGGAAGAGCCTCCTCATTTTCCCGGAGATCCCCGACGCGGCGCTGACGCGCTATATCAACCGCTTCAACATCGGCTTCATCGAGCTCGCGAAGGAAATGGGGAAGGAGGAGCATAAGACCATCCGCATCTACCCCGTCAGCGTCGACCGGGCGAGGAGGCGAATCGCGCTAGGCCGCCCCTCGGCGTACGACGTCGACAAGAGCTACGACGAGGAGAAAAGGAGGATCGAGGCCGAGCTCGAGGCGGAGGTCGAGGCGATGCTCGAGGGGAAATGACGTCCCGGCCGGGCTCGCCCTACTCCGCCTCGAGGATGAACAGGATAGACCAGAAATCGCCGCGCGACGGGCTATCCGTCGGGGCGTCGCCGATGAGGAGCCCTATCGACATCAGCTCGTCCCCGCGGCGGATACCCTCGTTGTCGTCGCGGACCCGGTCCGGCCCCGGCGCGGGCCGCGGCCAGAGCGAGACGCGATAGGCGGCCTCGGGATCGAGCCCGCGCGCGCGGAGCCTGTCGGGAGCGGGAGCGGGCCGGTTGAGCGTCCGCCAATATCCCGCTATCGCCGTCCGCCCGTCATCCGACGCCACCATCCACGCCGTCACGTTGCCGTCGCGCTCGAACGGGCTGCGCAATCGCAGGAACCTGCCGCGCTGGAACAGCTGCCGATGGTCCTTATAGAAGGCTATCTCCTCCGATATCGCGAGCCGCTCGGCGCTCGTCAGGGCCGACGTATCGAGCTCGTAGCCGAGCACGCCGAAGAAGGACGTCGCCGCCCTCGTCGAGAGGGGCGTCACCCGGCCGGTCTGGTGGTTCGGGACGGCCGAGACATGCGCGCCCATCGACGACAGCGGGTAGCACATCGAGGTTCCCCATTGAATCGCGAGGCGCTCTATGGCGTCGGAATCGTCGCTCACCCACCCCTGGGGAGCGTACGCCAGGATGCCGGGATCGAACCTGCCGCCGCCCGCGGCGCACGACTCGAACAGGACGTCGGGGAAGTCGCTCGTGACGCGACGGTAGAGCTCGTATACGCCGAGTATGTAGCGGTGGAAGAACTCTCCTTGGCGGTCGGCGCCCAGGCTCGAGCCCCAGGCGTCGGTGATATTCCGGTTCATGTCCCACTTTACGTACGAGATGGACGCGCTTCCCAGGATCCTCGACATCTCCGCGTGGAGATGGTCTACGACGGCGGGATTCGACATGTCCAGGACGTACTGGTTGCGCGCCGAGGTGCGCTCCCGGCCGGGGACGCCGACGGCCCAGTCGGGCCTCGCCTCGAAGAGGCGGCTATTGCGGCTCACCATCTCCGGCTCTATCCAGACGCCGAATCTCATGCCCCTCGCCTCGATGGCGCTCGCGAGCCCGGATAGCCCGCCGGGAAGCTTGCGCCGGTTCTCGACCCAGTCGCCAAGCGAGCTCGTGTCGTCGTCGCGCTCGCCGAACCAGCCGTCGTCGAGCACGAAGAGCTCGACGCCGAGGTCGCGCGCCGCGTCGGCCATGGCTAGTATCTTCTCCTCGGTGAAGTCGAAGTAGGTGCCCTCCCAATTGTTGACCAGCACGGGCCTGGGCCGGTCGCGCCAGGGGCCGCGAGCGAGGCGCCCGCGGTAGAGCCGGTGGTAGGCGTCGCTAAGGGCGCCGAGGCCGTCGCGCGAATGGACTATCACGGCTTCCGGGGACTGGAAGCTCTCTCCCGGCCCGAGGCGCCACGAGAACGTCGCCGGATCGATTCCTATGCGCGCGCGCGTCGTGCCGAAAGGACCGACCTCCGCCTCGGCGACGAAGTTGCCCGAGTACACGAGGCTCATGCCGATCGCCTCGCCGCGGCCCTCGTCGGTTCCGGGGCGCGCCAGGCACATGAACGGGCCCTGCTGGAGGCTCGACGCGCCGCGAGCGCTCGAGACTCCCTGGTGGCCCGATGCCAGCTTCCTCCTCGACTCGTGGCGCTCGCGCGCCCAGGCCCCGCCGTAGGTGCGTAGCTCCCAGTCGGAGTCGCCGAGGTCGAGGCACGCGCTCATCGCGCAGGCGATCCTCATAGGCGCCCCTCCCTCGTTCATCACCGAGACCGAACGCGAGATAGCGGGGTAATCCCTGAACACGGTATAGGAAAGGGTGACGAGAGCTCCGCCCGGCGCGTCCCTCAGGTCTATCTCCAGCGTCGTCGCCTCGCCGTCCTCCTCGACGTACGTCGACGGGAGTCCCCGTAGGACCGGCTTCCCGCCGCGCACGCGATGGGCCTCGTAGCGGGGGTCGACCGACCTCGAGCCGTCGGCGAACTCCGCCTCCAGGGCGGGCATCCTGAAGTCTCCCCAGCCCCGCGCGGGGCACTCCATGAGGGCGAGGTCGCCCGAGCCCTTGGAGAAGGGCGAGGCGCTCCTGCCGAGCAGGTGGCGGTACCCCGATCCCGCCGAGAGCGGCGATCCGAAATGGAGGTGGGCGAGCCGCCCGTCGTCGCGGACGCACATGACATAGCTGAGGAAATCGTTACGGAGATGGAATTCCCGCGTCCCGGGATTATAGAGGATGTTCATTCGATTCCTTTTCATTTGAGCGCGCTGTCCACCATTCCCTTGACGAAGTATCTCTGCAGGAATACGTAGAGGAGCGTGACGGGGAGTATCGCGAGTATCGCTCCGGCGGCGGCGACGTGGGGATCCGATCCCGAGGTCGCGAAGAACGACGAGATGGACAGGGTAACGACCCGCATCGAGGGCCTCTGGAGGAAATACAGCGAATACTGGAAATCGTTCCATACGGCCACCGACGTCAGGATTATGACGGTGACGGTTACGGGCTTGAGAAGCGGCAGGATGATACGGTAGTAGATGCCGTAGATGCTCGAGCCGTCGATGACCGCGGCCTCGTCGAGCTCTCGCGGGATAGTCTTGATGAAGTTAGTGAAGAGGAAGATGGCTAGCGGAAGGTTGAAGGCGACGTGGACGAGGGTTATGCCCCAGTAAGTCGATACGGCGCGCATCCTGACGAGGAGGACGTAGAGGGGGACGAGGAGGCTCAGGGCAGGGACCATCATGATCGACAGCACGAACGAGGAGACCGTCTTGTTGAGCCTCGAGCCCGATCTCGCCAACGGATACGCGGCCATGGCCGCTAGCAGGACGACCAAGGCGGTCGAGGCCGCCGTGATCGCGGCGGTATTCGCGAAGGCCCTGATGAGCCCCCCCGACTCGACGGCCCTGGCGAAGTTGCTCCATGCGGCGCGGACGGGAAGCGCCCAGTACGACGACAGGTCCGTCTGGGGCTTGAGCGCCACGGTCAGCGTTATGTAGAGGGGCACGAGCTGGATAGCGCATATGACGATCGCGGCGACCCCGCGCGGCAAGGATGCCCTCCTGGTCATGACTGCACCTCGATCTTTCGGAAGATAGCCTGGAGCGACAGCGTGATCGCGAGTATCAGGACGAACAGGGCGAGCCCGTTCGCCGCGGCGAATCCGGCCATCTGGCTAGCGAAATAGCTGGAATGGATGAGCGTGGCGAGCGAATTAGTCGTGTATCCCGGCCCGCCGCCGGTCAGCGCCTTGATGATGTCGAACAGCTTGAGGCCGCCGATCAGGTTTATCGTGATGCTCGTAACGAAGGCCGGATAGAGGAGCGGCACCGTCACGCGCCTGAACACCTGCCATTCGCCCGCGCCCTCGATGCGCGCGGCCTCGTAGTACATGGGCGCGATGTTCTGGAGGCCGGCCATGTATATCACCATGGAGATGCCGCAGTACTGGAGGGTATTGACGCCGAGGATGAACGATTTCGCCGAGGCCGCGCTCGAGAGCCAGAGCCGCTTCTCCCCTCCCGCGAGCGCGACGATATCGTTCAGGGCGCCGTCGTACTGGAGGAGGTAGTACCACATATAGCCCATGATGACCGCCGATATGAGGACGGGCAGGTAGACGACGGTGCGCGTGATCCCGCGCCCGGGGAATTTCTTGTCCAGGAAGAGCGCCAGGGATAGGCCCAGGACCTGCTGGAAGAAGGTGGATCCGAAGCCGTACAGGAGCGTGTTCCAGAATGAGGCGCGGACGTTCTCGTCCTTGAACAGCCGCACGAAATTACGCAGGCCGACATAGGAGAAGCGCCTTGAGAAGCCGTTCCAGTTCGTGAACGCTATCCTGATCCCGTCGACGAACGGATAGGCGACGAACAGCGCGAAGAGCGCCAGGGCCGGTATATAGAGAATATTCGCTTTCTTGTAGAGTGCTTCCATCGGTACGGCTCCGGGGCGGAAAAGTATCGTCGCCCCGTAGGCGGGGCGACGGTCGAGGCCAAGGGTCAGAGAATCCTAGCGAAGGCTTTCATAGTCGCTCTTCATCTTAGAGACGGCCTGGTCTATGGTCATCGTGTTCGCGAGCAGGCCGGTACCGGTCTTGCAAAGCGAGTCCCACATGCCGCTCGGGAGGTACTCGCGATCGAAGTAGGGGAAGCCGCGTATACCCTTGAGCCTGTCGAAGTAGGGCGTCAGGTCGCCCAGGTCGGATGCGTATCCCGCGCCGACGAGGCCGGTCGGGTTCCCGTTGATCGTCGCTATGGCGGACACGTTCTCCGGCCTCGCGCAGAAGGCGAGGAATTTGAGGGCTTCCTTCTTGTTCTTGCCGTCTCTCCAGACGCCGAGGGCCACGCGCTCGCCCGTGATCACTGTCGGGCTGTCGGCCGTCGACGCCGCGGGAACCGGCATGAACCCGTACTCGCCGGCCGGGTTCTGCTTCTTCGCCTCTCCGATCACGTAGTTGCCGAAGAAGGCGAAGGCCACGTCGCCGGATGCCAGCTTCTTGCTGACGTCCGCCCAGGTGCCCTGGGTGTAGTCGGGGTTGAGGTAGCCGGCGTCGCGGAAATCGACGAGCAGCCTGGCGACCGGCGCCCACAGCTTCCAGTCGAACGACCCGTCCTTGAGGGTCTTCCGGGCGTTGCCCCTGTCGTTAGTGATCAGGAAGGATGGAGCGGTCCAATCGTAGAAGTTGCCGACCGTCCAATCGTCCTGGGCGGAGCCGCCGATGTGGACGGGGATCTTCCCGATGGCCTTGACCCTCGCGCAGGCGGCCTTGAAGTCGTCCCACGTCTTGATAGCGGCCGGGTCGACCCTAGCCTGGTCGAGGACGCCTCGGTTGAAGGCCACGCCGGCGACTTCCATATCGAACGGCAGGACGAAGAACTTCCCGGCCTTGTCGGTTATAACGCCCTTGATCGTCGGGTTGACGAGGGAGGCCCACGGCTGGCGGTTGAGCGGCTCGAGATACTCGCTGTAGCGGGCGACCGACCAGCCGTGGGTCGTCCAGAGATCGGGAAGGTCGTTGGCGGCCATCTTTGTCTTCATGGCCTCCTCGTAGCGGGGATAGGTCACGACCTCTACGCTTACGCCGCTCGTCTGCCTGTTGTAGGCGGCCGCGAGGCCCTGAAGGGCGACGAACGTCGAGTCGGTCATCGAGAAATTGACGGCTACGGTGAGTCTCTTCGTAGCTTGCGCGCTCGCGGCCGTCGTCGCCCCTAACGCTACGAGGGCGATGACGAGTCCGGCAATGGATCTTCTCATAGAAATGCCTCCCTGACTTGCTTAGAAATGTAATCGATTACATTTCTAAGCATATACTCATGCCATGCGGCTTTTTTGTCAACGATTTTCTTAGCTGGTAGCGCGAAGGACGAGCCTCGATGATATTTCCTCCCGACTCGCCTCCCGCGCGGGGATGTAGCCCGATCGTATCCTGAGGTAGAGCTCCGCCGCCATCCGCCCCAGGTCCGCCGTGCGGAGGTCGACGGTCGAGAGCTGCGGCACGGATATCCTCGAGAGGAGCGTATTGTCCACGCTGATGACGGCGATATCGTCGGGCACGCGCAGGCCGGCGGCCTGCGCCCCCTGGAGGACGCCGACGCCGACCATGTCGTTGTAGGCGAGTATCGCCCTCGGTCGATCAGGGGAACGCGCGAGCCGCGACATCAGCTCGGCGGCGTTCGTAACCACCCCCTCGACGTTCGCGTCGCCGACCCTATGGACCTGGGCGGCGCCCGGGCCGAGGCCCGCTCCCGAGCAGAATTCGGCGAAGAGCCGTTCCTTGACGGTACAGGAGTAGTTCCCCTCGTCGCCAAGAATCATGGCGATAGGAAATAATCGTCTTGCAAGGAAATAATTCAAGGCCTCCATCAGCCCGGGCTCCTGCGCGCAGCACACGACATGATGGCGCGGATCACGATGGAGATGCTCGTTGACGAGTATCACGGGACAGTCGGCCTTCAGCCCGTCATAGAAGCTACTCGCGGCGTTGAAGCCCGGCGACTCGACGACGATGAGGGCCTCCACCTTCCGGCGAAGGAGCTCCTCGATATAGCGATGCTCCAGCTCCTCGTCGTTATTGCTGTTGCATAGGTAGATGAAGGCGTCGTTCTTAGCCAGTGTCCCCTCTATCGACTCCACGATGGAGGTCATATAGGGGTTGGTGATGAGGGAGACGATAATGCCTACCACTCCGGTCTGCGAGTGCTTGAGGCCGCGGGCGAAAATATTAGGCTTGTAGCCCTGCTCCTTGATTATCGCCTCTATTCTCTTCCTCGTAGCCGGGCTGACGCGCTCCGAGTTGTTCAGGACTCGGGAAATCGTCGCCGTAGAGACGCCGGCCGCCGAGGCGATATCATCGATCGTGACACCCATACCGTGATCTTAAACTGTAGCGACCGTTCATGCAATCGATTTCATGGCATAACGCCGCCCTCGTTCCGCGGCTCTTGCCTCTATACGGGCGTAGAAAGCTCTTAAGGCGAGGACGTTCCCGGGGAGGCGCTATCCTGACCGCAACGCGCCGGCGATGATAGCGCGCACCCTATCCGGGAGCGCCTTCCGCTGCTCGGCGTCCAAGCCCTCCGTGGGGATAGGCTCGTGGACGGTGAAGGCGATCCTGCCGGGTACTATCCGGCGACGCTCCTCCCAGATACGCCACGTGCCGTCTATGGTAACGGGGACGATTACCGCCCCCGCCCTGACCGGCAGCCTGAAGCTGCCGTTGCGGAACGGCCCGATGGCCGGGCTCCTGCTACGCGTGCCTTCGGGGAAGATGGCGAGCGCCTGGCCCTTCCGTATAAGTCGTATGCCGCGGTCTATCGACTTGAGCCCTTTCCTCACGTCCTTGCGATCGATGAACACGGAACCCATCGCGCCGAGCCAGATATTCATGATCGGGACGTAAAGCCCCGCCCGCTTCGAGATGAAGCCTACCTGCCGCTTTAGCAGCGCGAGCATCGAGATGATATCGAAGTCTCCCTGGTGATTGGCGACGAAGCATAGCCTCTTCTCGGCGGGGATGCGCTCGAGCCCGGTCGCCTCTATGGTCGAGCCGCTGACCGCGACGCAGCTGCGCGCCCAGGCACCCAGGAACCGCGCGAAGCATGCTCCCGTCGCGTTTCCGAGGCCGAGGCCACGCAAGGCCAGGAAGACGACGCAGAGGGGGGTCGATAAGACGAGGGTAATCCAGAACCACGAATAAAACGCTATAGTCCTAAGCATACGCCATCCTACCGGAGATAATCCTTAATAGCAATAATTACAAATTCATATTTATTGTCATTATTAGCATTGACCTCGTCGCGAAACTAGAACAGAATACGGACGTTTTAGGAGGCCTCCTTGGACACTAAGCTAGCCGAAATCCCGTTCCGCTCCGCCGCCAGGTTCAAGGACAGGGTATCCCATCAGTATCGGGCCGGGAACGAGACGGTAACCAGGACCTACGAGGAATTCGCCCGGCTGATACGCGTCCTGACCGCCGGATTCGACGCGGCCGGGGTTGAGAAGGGCGCCCACGTCGCCTTCTTCGTCAATAACCGCTTCGAGTGGATAGCCACGGATTTCGCGCTGATGATACTCGGCGCCGTGTCAGTTCCCCGCGGCTCGGATACCACGCCCAAGGAAGCCGCCTTCATCTTCGGGCACTCTGACTCCGAGATGCTTATCCTCGAGAACCGCGCCCAGCTCGAGGCCCTCGACGGCGTCTTCACGGCGGAGGACTGGGAGCGCTGCCGCAGGATATTCATAGTCGACGGGGACGGCGAAGGCTCGATCCCGCGCGGCCAGGAGGATAAGATAACTACGTATAGCGACCTGGAGACGCTCGGCGGCCAGAGGCTGGACGGCGACCCGGGCCTCGTAGAGCGGAAATCCGCCCTTATCCTAGAGTCCGACCTGCTGACTATAGTCTATACCTCCGGGACCACCGGGAACCCCAAGGGCGTCATGCTGTCCCACGCCAATTTCCTCCAGAACGTAACGGCCAACACGCCTCGGCTCGAGATAGATCCCGAGGCCTCGGAGGCTACGGTAGTCATGCTACCCTCGTGGCACGTCTACGAGCGCGCGTTCGAGTACTGCGGCCTGGCCTCGGGACTGCGCTTCATCTATTCCACGGCGGGGAGGTTCTCGGCGGACCTGGCCAAGGAGCGCCCGCACCTGCTCATCTCCGTGCCGCGCGTCTGGGAATCGGTGTACCAGAAGCTCATCAAGGCGCTCAGCGAGATGGGCGCCGGCAAGCGCTATCTCATCTTCTCGCTCATCAAGCTCAACCAGGTATGGCTGTCCTCCGAGCAATACCTCCGGGGATGCTATATCAGCCTCAAGCGTCGCTCGTTCCCGAGGAAGGCCGCGAGATGGGCGCTTAGCCTGCTCCGCGTCGTATTCCTGTACCCGGGGCACCGTATCGCCCACGCGCTATTCAAGCCGTTCCGGGAAAAGGTGGGAGGGCGGCTACGGGTAGCGACCTGCGGCGCGGGTTCCCTGCCCAAGTACCTGGACGAGCTGTTCAACTCCATAGGCATTACCATAGTCAACGCCTACGGGATGACCGAATGCGCGCCGGGGATACTCTCGCGCACGATCGAGCGGAACACGTTCGGATCGGCGGGGATCCCGTTCGACAACACCGAGGTCGTAATAAGGAGAGAGGACGGCGGGCTCGCCGGGACGGGCGAGAAGGGCGTGGTCTTCTGCCGCGGCCCTCAGGTGATGTCCGGCTACTACAAGAACCCCGACGCCACGAGGGCCGTGCTCTCCGACGACGGCTGGCTTAACACGGGGGACCTGGCCGTCCGGTCCGAGAACGGAGAGATCGTCATCGTCGGCAGGCTCAAGGACACGATCGTGCTCATGGGAGGCGAGAACGTCGAGCCCGAGCCTATCGAGGACAAGATCAAGGAAAGCTCGTTCATCGACCACGCGGTGGTGATCGGCCAGGACAGGAAACAGCTATCCGCCATCGTGGCCGTGAACGAGGACGAGCTCATGAGGCTAGCCGGCGAGCTCAAGCTATCGCCTGCCGACATAAGCCTGGAAGGCTCCGGCTCCATAGAGAACGACGCGATCTACAAGATACTGCTCGACGAGGTAAACTCGCTCATCTCGCGCGAGCACGGTTTCAAGGCCTTCGAGTTCATATCCAGGATCCTGCCGGTCCGCAACGATTTCTCGATAGGCAGGGAGCTGACGCAAACGCTCAAGATAAAGCGGAAGTACATCGAGGAGAAATACCGCGGCCTGATCGAGAAACTGTTCCACGACACGCACGAAAGGAACAAATAGGCCGTACGCCGGCCCGCTCCCTCCGCCAGCGGCCAGCGGCCAGCGGCCCGCGGCCCGCGGCCCGCGACGCCGCTAGCGAAAAGAAAAGGCGCGCGACCTGCGGGGGCCGCGCGCCTTACGAGCCGAGACCGAGAATCGAACTCGGTACCTGCGCATTACGAGTGCGCCGCTCTGCCAAGTGAGCTATCTCGGCGATTCGGTCGAGAATATACATGAAAAACGGAGCGAAGGGCAAGGCCCGGCGGGTTACTTCTTTCGCTTGGAATTCACGAAGCGGATGAAATCGTTGATGTTCTTGACGACGATGCGGTCCGCGTACAGCTCCACCCGCCGCTGGTTGGAGAAATGGCCCAGCAGGGTCTGAACCTCCGCGGTGTTCATCCCGGCCCAATGGGCGACGTCGTCGACGGTCACCTTGAACTCGCGCCTGTCTCCCGATTCCTCGCCCTGGTTCATCGAGCCCTGGGTCTCGTCCAGCATGAGGAACACGTCGGCGATCTTGGCCTGGGGGTCGTCGAGCGTCAGTATCATGAAGCGGCGCTTCTGGTCGTATATGCGCTTGGTGAAGACCTTGAGGAGGCGCAACGCGATCTGGGGGTTGCCGATCATCAGTATCTCGAAATTGGCTCGGTTGAATTCGAGCACCTTGACGGTCTCCAGGGAAATGGCCGTCGCGGAGCGGGGCGCGCCCTCGAGTATGGCCATCTCCCCGAAAATCTCCGGGGCCGAGAGGATATCGATATTCTTCTCGATATCGCCCACTATCTTGGTGATGCGCACCCGGCCGGCCTGGATAAGATAGAAGCTATCGCCGGGCTCGTACTCGGAGAAGATAATCTCCCCGGGCTGATAGGTACGCGCGAACCGGCCGAATCCGGCGAGGTCGGCCATGGTCAGGCTCCTCCCAGCGCGTTGAGCGCCTTTTTTGCCTTGATGCGCGCGCTAGAATCCTCGTCGCCCGGCATCGATAGAACCTTGGAGAAGAAAGCCTTGGCCTTGGCCTTGTCGCCCTTCTTCTCCCACGATTGACCCATGATATAGAGGATATCGGACATATCGGCGTGCTTCGGGGAACTCTGCACTATCCCGGTGAAGTGCTTGATCGCGAGGTCCCACTGGCCCAGGGCGAAGAGGCAGCGCCCCATGTCGAACTGGGCCTTGTCTGTGTATTCCGAATCGTCCGACGAGTCGGCGATCGCCTTCAGCGACTTGAACGCCTCCTGGTACTTCTCCTGGGAGAACAGGCTGACGGCGTTATAGTAGTCCTTCGCGACGTCGGAGAGGCTGGCCCCCTCGGAGGCGCGGGCGGCGGGCGGCGGCGGCGCCGAGAAGCCGTTCTCAGCGGAGAACCCGGGGGGAGGCGACGCTGGCGAAGCGGGCTGAGAACCGGCTAGCGGCGCCGGCCCCTTGCCGTCCCCGTACCTGGCCAGGGCGGCCTCGGCCGTCTCCAGGTAGCGCCCGGCCTGCTCGGCCATCTTGCCCGCGGGATAGTAGGTCAGGTAGCGGCCGAGCACGTAGCGGGCCTGGGAGTACATGCGGCTGCGAAGGTAGTACTCGCCAGTCTTGTAGAGCCCGATCTCGGCGTTGACCGCGGTGGGGTTCTCCATCAGGTTCTCGACCTGCTTGTGTATATGCCGCAGCTGGTTAGAGAACACCTTGAGCATCTTGATGATGATCCTGGTGTTGGACATCGAGAACGCCTCGAATTCGGGCACGGTGAACGCGAGGACGTTCGCGTCCTCGAGGACGACGGCGTTCTCCTCGCGGGGATAGCGCCCCAGCGCGCTCTTCACGCCGAAGAACTCGCCGGTCTGGATTATCTCGCGGATGAGCTTCCCGGTCTCGATATCGTTATAGTTGAGGCTTACCTTGCCGCGCTGGAGTACGAAAATCCTGTCTCCCTGGTCGCCCTGGAAGTAAATGACTGAGTTTGCGCGATATGTCCCTACCTTGGGCATCGTTTCCTCATTACTCCTGGATTTCGGCCGAGGCGCGAACCTATGAGCCGCTCGCCCATTATAGTATATAACAAGCGATCAAGCCATGCCGATCGTCAACATTCAAAAGGAAGATATTCCAGGCGCTTCTTGAAGCCTACGGCGCTGCGGATGCCCCTGTAGAGCGTCGCCGGGGCGCCCTTAGCGAGCATAGGCCTGCCGCCCACTACGATCTCCTCGTACTCGCCGCCGGCGGGCAGGATCTCCTCGAAGCGCTTCTCCGCGAGGACCGGGACGCCGTCGACCGACAGGAACTCGATATCCTCCATCGCGGCGTTGGCCAGGTTCTCGTACGGCTCGTCCTTCCTCGCCTTGAGCACGAGGACGTCGGCGCTCATGCCCGCGTCCAGGGCCCCGACGCGATCCGCCATGCGGAAGGCCTTGGCCGGGTTGGACGTCACCATGGAGAATAGCGTCTTAGCCGGGAGGTCCTCGCCGTACATGGCGCGGTAAGCCTCCCGCGCGAATTTCATCTCCGCGAGGAGGTTAGGAGAGCCGGTAGCCGTTGAGTCGGTGCCGATGGCGACGTTGACGCCCGCCTTCAGCATCTTCCTGATCTTACAGGTGACGTTGAACATGAAGTAGTTGGACGCGGGGCACCACGCTACCGAGGCCCCGGCCTTGGCCGTCTTCTTGATATCGGCGTCGGAGAACCCGATGCAGTGGATGAACACGTCGTGCTCGTCCAGGCACTCGACGCGCTCGAGAATGCCTATGCCGTCCTGGGACTCGGGGTCGAACCCCTCCTCGAGATGGGTTATATACGGCCAATCGCGCTCTACGGCCCTCGCGTGCTCGATCTCGATGCCGTCGCCCCAATGGAGGTCGAAGGAAGAGCACTCGTGCGACAGGGCGTATTCCTCGATCACCCTGATGGGGAGCCTGGGCAGGTAGGCCCCGTTTATCTCGTGGGGGAAGTGGTCGTTCGCGGTCGCGACGCCGGAGAACAAGTTCTTATAGGCGGAGAGGAAGTACATCTGCTCGACGTTGATATTGGAGCGCTCGTCGAATACGGGGGACGACTTGAGGTCGGCGTCCCAGGGCGCCCAGTTTAGGTAGAATTTGTCGTCTTTCGGGCCTACGCGCGGAAGGTAGTTGCCCCTGAAATGATCATGGATATTAATTAAGGCCGGGTATGCGAACGACGAGCCGCCTAGATCGAACTCCGGGCCCGACGCCTGCTCGCGCGACAAGTTCTTCCCGTTCACGAATACGGATCCGCGAGCTCGTATAGCGTCGCCGCTCGCTATGTCGACGTTCCTCATCGAATATTTCGTCACACTTGACCATCCTTGCCTCGGTGGATACCTACCGCGATAACGCGTTCCAGTATACGCCGACACTTCGTATTCGGCTCCTATTATATTTCGGCGAGAAAGAGGAAAAAATTGACCACGAACGAATAGTGCGGATAGCGAGGCGTTTTTCGACACAAACCCTTGCATGTATACAATATACGGTCGATATATTAGAATAGTAGGATTACTGCCCATTAGCTGGATGCATATTAAAAACGCCGATTGCGGCGGGCTCGCGAGGAATAACGGCATGATAAATATTAGGGAATATGAGCTGATGTCCTTAGAGACCGGCGCGTATCGAGACATCGAGCTTGATATCTTGAAAGAGACCCTAGCGACGTGGAAGGAACGGCCGGGTTCGCCGTTCGAGCTCATCGAGCTCAGGGACGGCGCGATCCTCGCCGGCTTCTGCCTCTATTACCACTCGCCCAACACCGATTATACCTACGACGTCCATACTTTCGTCGTCGGCCGGGACTATAAGAACAAGGCGGTCGGCCCGCGGCTAGTCGAACTGCTCGAGGAGCGCCTGCTCGAGACCAGGACCTACGCCGTGATCCGCATCGAGACGTCGAAGGTAAAGGAGGACGCGATCGGTGACGGCTTCTTCCAATCGATAGGGTTCCAGACGATCGGCCATATCCCCGCCTTCTACGACGCCGAGAACGACTATTACATCTACGTCAAGGCCGTATCGGTCCGCAAGCCTCATAAAGCCGCCGCCGAGACCGACGCGGAGGGCGAATAGCGATGCTGCTCGCCGCTATAGAGGCCGGCGGTACCAAATTCGCGCTCGGGCTGCTCGAGAGCCGGGGCGACGGCGCGTCCCTGGAAGCCGCTCCGGCCATAATCGAGACGGCCAGGATCCCTACGGGCTATCCCGACGAGACGGTCCGCGCCGTCGCCGACTGGTTCGCCGGGGCCTTCGGCCGATACGGCCGGGCCGAGAGGCTCGGCGTGGCCTCGTTCGGCCCCCTCTCGGGCCGGTTCGGGCAGGCGTCCTGGGGCAAGCTCGGCCCGACGCCGAAGCCCGGCTGGGCCGGCTTCGACCTTCCCGGCGAGTTGCGCAGTAGGCTCGGGCTGGATCCCGCCGTCGATACCGACGTGAACGCGGCGGCTCTCGCCGAGGGACTTTGGGGCGCTTCGCGCGGCCTCTCGGACCACGTCTACGTGACCGTGGGCACCGGCGTCGGGGGAGGCGTCGTCTCCAACGGGAAGCTGCTGCACGGCGCGGGCCATCCGGAGACCGGCCACGTACCGGTGCCGCGCGAGCCAGGCGACGGCTATCCCGGCCGCTGCCCCTTCCACGGCTGCTGCCTCGAGGGCATGGCCTCGGGCCCAGCGGTCGCGGAGCGCTGGGGCGCGCCCGCCGAGTCGCTGCCGCCCGACCACCCCGCGTGGGACCTCGAGGCGCGCTACCTTGCGTCCGGCTTCGTCCCCCTCGTCCTCGCGCTCGCCACCGAGCGCATCGTGCTCGGCGGCGGCCTAGGATCGGCCCCGGGCCTCGCGGAGAGGGTCCGCGTCCGCCTCGCCGAGCGACTGGCCGGCTACGCGCCGCGACTCGACGAGCCTGGCGCGATGGACGCGTTCGTGGTACCGCCGGGCCTCGGAGGGCACGCCGGCCTCCTGGGCGCGGCCGCGTTGGCCCTCGGCGCGGAATAGCGAGGGCGGCGCGCGCCCGCGCGCCCGCGCGTCTCCCGCGTCCGCCCCCTCCTCTCCTTGCCTATCCCAGGAACGGATACCGCCAGTCCCGCGCGGGCGCGAAATTCTCCTTGATGGTCCTGGGGCTCGTCCACCTGACTAGGTTGAGGAACGAGCCGGCCTTGTCGTTGGTCCCGGAACCCCTCGCGCCGCCGAAGGGCTGCCGCCCGACTACAGCTCCCGTAGGCTTATCGTTGATATAGAAATTGCCCGCAGCGTGCCTGAGCGCCCCGGTCGCCGCGACGATGTCCGCCCGGTCGCGCGCGAAGACGGCCCCCGTGAGCGCGTACGGCGACGTGGAGTCGACGAGCGCGTAGGCCGCGGCCATATCGGACTCGTCGTAGGCGTACGCGGTGAGCACCGGGCCGAATATCTCCTGGGCCATAGGCTCGGAGCGCGGATCGTCGCTCACTATGAGGGTCGGGGCTATGAAGAAGCCTTCCGACTTGTCGTAGGTCCCGCCCGCTACTATGCGGCAGGAGGTGTCGGTCCTGGCCCGCTCGATATAGCCTACGATCGCGTCGAAGGCGGCCTCGTCTATGACCGCGTTGACGAAATTGCCGTGGTCCGTCGGGGAGCCTACGCGAAGGCTCGATATCTCCGCGGCCAAGCGCTCGACGAAGGGCTTCGCGGACGAGCGCGGGACGTACAGGCGAGACGCCGCGGAGCATTTCTGGCCCTGGTACTCGAAGGCGCCCCTGACGCAGGCGGCAAGCGCCGCGTCTTCGTCCGCGTCGGGATGCACGAGGATGAAATCCTTGCCTCCGGTCTCTCCGATTAGCCTGGGATACGCCCTGTACGAGGATAGGTTGTCCGCTATTCCCTTCCAGAGGCTATTGAAGACGGCGGTCGAGCCGGTAAAGTGCAGGCCGGCCAGGTCGGGCCTCGAGAGCATCCCCGCGCTTACGGCCCGGGCCGAGCCCGGGACGAAGTTTATTACGCCCGGGGGCAGGCCAGCGGCCTCGTAGAGGCGCATGAGGACCCAGTTGGATAGCACCGACGACGACGCCGGCTTCCAGACGACGGTATTGCCCATCAACGCGGGAGCCGAGGGCAGGTTGGCCGCGATGGCTGTGAAGTTGAACGGAGTGACCGCGTAGACGACGCCGTCGAGAGGCCTATAGTCGACGAGATCGCGCTCGCCCGGGCCCGAGCGAGGCTGTTCCGCGTACAGGCGCTCGGCGAGGGCCGGGTTGATGCGGAAGAAGTCTGCTGTCTCGCAGGTGGAGTCTATCTCCGCCTGTTAGGCGTTCTTGGACTGGCCGAGCATCGTCGAAGCGTTCAGCGCCTTCCACCAGCCCGACGATATCAGCTCGGCGGCCTTGCGGAATACGGCCGCCCGTTCCTGGAACGGCGTCTCGGCCCAGCCGGCGGAGGCCCTGGCCGCGGCGTCGGCCGCCGCCAAGGCCTCCGCCTCGCCCGCCTCGTGGTAGCGGCCCAGGACGAGCGAGCGGTCGTGAGGCGCCCGAATTTCCTTGAGCCGTCCCGTCCGGACCCGCTTTCCGCCTATCACCAGGGGAATCTCCATCGGGTTCGCCGCCATGGCGCGCAGCTCGGCGTCGATGGCGTCGCGCTCGGGCGAGCCGGGCGAGAACGAGCGTACGGGCTCGTTGGCTGGAAGCGCCGGGATCGGCTCCTGCCCGTATAGGAATGAATCGTACATGCCATACTCCTTTCCAAATGTAGCGGGAGGTCGCGCCCTTTCGGGCCCGGCCCATCGGCTCCGCGCCATGGCCCGCGGCCGGGGACGGACGCGTGGCTGTAGGCCGCGACGGAGCTCGAAGTATGGTCTAAAAAAGATCGAGGCCCCGGAGTCGACCGGAGCGAACCGCCGACGGCGGCGATGGATTCGGTATACCACCTGATATATCAGAATACTAGTAGTACGCGAAGAAGTACAGCGAATAGACTCCATTACCAGGCGATAGCGAAATTCGTGTATACGGTATCGTCTATCGTCGCGGAGGTATTCCCCTGAGTGAAATAGTACGCCCAGACCCTCGGCGTCTCTCCCGTCTTAAAGGACGCCTCCACACTTCGTCTCTGGATCCGCATCTCCAGGCAGCCGTCGCCGAATTTATACGGGAACCCCTCGGAGGCCCGAGACCATCGTTCAGGGCCGCCGTTCTGGTAGTCGGCCTTTAGGACCTGCGACATCCAGGCTCCTTGCCTATATTCCACATGGAACGCGAAGGTGACCCTCGAGCCGTTTTTCTGCGTATCCCCTATGAGCCTTAACGCGTACACGACCTCTCCCTTGGGCGACTGCGCCGGCCTGCCGTCCGCGAAGTCGAGCATCACGTACAGGTACTTGTCGTCATAGGCGATATAGGCAGCCTCGATATCGGTGCCCGGCTCGGAGGGTTGTCTATCGTCGTTAGCCCGATCGCCGCTCGCCGGCGCTATACCGGCCCAGTCGTCCAAGAGCCCGTCGACCTTGATGGTCCTCCGGGGCACGGCATAGGCCTGCGCCGCGGAGGATGGAGCGCCCGACGCCCCGGCGGCCGAATCGTCGGCTATCATCTTGACCTGGACGCGATTGGAGACTCCGGCCTCGGTGATATTGACTGTCCTGACCAGGGTCTTGAATCCGTTCTTCTGCAACTCTATCTTATGAGGCTCGAGCGACAAGGGCAAGGTATTAGCCTGCGGCAGTTGCCCGGCGTAGAGCCCGTCGACGCTCAGGAACGCGCCGTCGATATCATCGCCTACGATATATAGATACCCGAACAAGGCCGCGGGCCGCACGGTGACTACGGTCGATTCCCCGGGTACGGCCTGGAAGGAGACCTCGGGGCTAGGGCCGTAGCGCTCCGGGCCGGATGACGACTTGACTACGTGGACGCCGGGCTCGTCTATCCGGACGGTCACGGGAGCGGCGCCTACGTGGGCTCCGTCCAGCCAAATCTGGACGGCCTCCCCGACCGGCTCGCTCACGACGGTCACCGTAGCCGGTAGCGGGGCGAGCCTCAGCTCGGCCGTCCTAGGGGAATCGCCTACGCCGACCGACAGCTCCAGCGAGGCCTCGGCCCGCCCGCCCATGGTAGCCGAGACCCGATGCGCCCCGGGGGCGACGAGGCCCGTCCACGGCGATCGGCCGACGGCTAGGCCGTCGACGACGACGCTCGCTCCGGCGGGCTCGGTCGTCACCGCCAGGGGCACCGGAGACGCCTTCAAGGCGGCCGATATAGCGAGCGCGTCCCCGTCCTCGCCCTCTACTACCTTTACGAAGGGCTCGTAGCCGGCAAGCCTGACAGTAAGCTCGTGCCTGCCCGGCCTGAGCGCCTCGAACCGGGCGGGAACGGGGACAGGCGCCGCTCCGTCGAGGGAGGCGGCCGCGCCGGCGGTATCGCAACCGACGGAGAGTCTGAACGCGCCGGACGAGGACGGAGCGAGCAGGGACTTACGCCCGTAGATGACGGCGAGGCTAAAGGTTACGCCGGGGGCCTTAGCCTCGGCCTCGGCGGACTGCACGGCGGCGTAGGCCTTCTCCGCGAGGCCCTTGCGCCCGTATATGGCGGCCAGGGCCAAGTGGAGGCCGGGAGCCGGCCGCCCGGCGGCGACGGCCTCGGACAACGCGGCGACTAGCGAGCCTTCGGCCTCGGCGAGGAGCCCCGCGGACTCCAGCTCGGCGATGGCGCTCTCGACGGCGGCTACGTCGGCCTCGGTGGTCGCGGCCAGGGCCCCGGCCACGACGGCGAGCACGGCGGGGGACGGCGCCTCCTCGGCGGCCGGATCCTGGGCGGCCGGCTCCTCCGCCGCCGGGGTCGCGACGGGATCGGAGGGCGCCGCGGCGGGCGGAGCCGCGGCGGGCCCTGGAGCGGCGCGAGAGCAGGCGATAGCGCAGGACAGCGAAGTCGCGATAACGATAGCGATAGCGACGGCCGCGTGCCGGCCGAGAAGCGACGTTGCGATCCTCATCCTAGCCTCCGACGTTTATGGACTATTCTTAAGGTATTCCTCGTGCTCGGCTACGGCCGCCTTTATGCTCTCCAGCGTCATGGCTATGGCCGCGGCGTCCAGGGCGCCGGGTTGGACCGACAGGTACTCGGAGAGGCACGCCTCGGCGTCCCGCAGCGTCGCCAGCCTTAGGGCCGGGTCGGGCTCGGCCTGCGCCATGATCGCGCACAGCGTCCCCCCCGCGATCCTAGACTCAGCGTGGCGGGCGTCGGCGGCCATCGCCGCCTTATAGTAGGCCAACGCCGACCCAAGGTCGGCCCCTTCCCCGAAGCGCTCGCCGGACGGGGAGAATTCGAACGAGAGCCCGAGATGGTATAAGGCGTCGGCGTCGCCGGGCTTCAGCTCGACGCAGCCCTCGAGGAGCCGCCTGGCCGAGTCGTAGTCCTGGGCGTCGAGCCTGAGGAGCGCGAGGTTATACGAGGCCCGATGATCGCCCGGATCGAGGTCCGTCAGCCTGCGGTACGCCGCCTCGGCCCGCTCCGGCCGCCCCATGGCCATGTACGCGTCCGCCAGGAGATGCCAGGCCATCGAGAACGAAGGGTCCCGGGTGACCGCGGACTCTAGGAGCTTGGCTCGCTCGGCCTGGTCGGCGCTGGCGAGCGAACGATTGTACATGCCGTAGGCGTCCTGGTCCTCGGTGGGCCTCGCGGACAGGCGCTTTAGCTCCAGCTCGCCGAGCCTCAGGGACAGGGCCTCCGCGACCGCCATCGCCGCGGCGTCCTGCAGGCCGAAGAGCTCCGCGGGATAGGCGCCTCGGAACTCCCTGGCCAGGGCGACGGCTCCAGAGTTGACGTGCACGAGCCTGACGTTGCACGAGACTGCTCCCCCGGCCTGGGTTACCGAGCCCAGGAGGGCGTAGTCTATCGAGACCACCGAACCGGCCCTGGCGAGCGTGGCGGCGTCGAACAGGCCCGACGCGTTCCTCTCTAGCCGTAGCTCGGAGGCCAGGCGGTCGAACTGGGAGCGCTCGTATATCTTTACGCGCTTGAGGCCGACCAGCTTCGTCGTGAGCGCCTCGGAGAAGCCCTCCCCCAGGTACGAGGCCTCGGGCGAGGCGTTGGTGCCGAAAGGGAACACCGTCAGCACGAGGACCCGATCCGACGCCGCTTGCGCCGCCTGGGAGCGCGCCGCGGGGGCCTGCGCCGATAGAGGCGGGGCGAGGAGGGCCGAGGCGACGCACGCTAGCGCGAGGGCGACGAGCCTCCGGGGCGCCGCGCGCGGAGCGGCTCCCATCACGAGAAGTCCTCTTCGACTAGATCCGCGAGCTCCTCCTCTATCTCGAATATATCCTCCGCGTCCCCGTACGAGCTTCCCGCGTAGACTATCTCCGCCGTCTCGACGTCGACGACGCGGCACGACAGGCGCACCTGCCCCCCGACCACCGAGGCCTGGCCCAGGAGGACGAAGCGGGCGCCGGCGAGCTTGCCGACCTTGGCGGCGGTGCCCGGGTCGACGAGGCCCCCCAGGGACAGCTCGAGCTCGGAGACCACCTTCTCGAGCGCGGCGCGCTCCAGGGGCCTCACGACGCCGCCGCGCAGGAAGGCCTCGGTCAGCGCCGCCGGCACGTCGGAGGCCAGCGCCTCGTAGCCCTGGACGCTCGAGCGCACCTCGAAGTCGAAGATGGCGAGCCGGACCGGCTCCCCGCCAAAATGCTCTCCCTCAGCGTCGCCGGCGGGCGCCGGGCCGTCGCTTACGCAACCGATCGCGAGCAGCGCGACGGCGAAAGCCGCCGCAAATGCGTTCTTCATCGCTCTCATAGCCTTATCCGCCTTCCTTTGTCTCGGCTTCTTCAGAAGCTGATTGAAACTTCCGGTCCTTGCGTCACCTTGCCTTGATCGTCATAGAGATGCACCTGGAGTCCGACGACAGTATACACGAGAGCCGACCGCGGGATCTTCAATTCCAGGTACCGATCGCTCGAGCGCCCGGAAAAACCATTGGCGATCGTCCGGCTCTTCTTCGCCACCCAATCGTCGAACACGAGGTTGAAGGATTTTTGCTCGGATCTGTTATAGTAAGCGATGAGCGCTCCGTCACGCCGTCCCATCGCGTCGACGGAGTTATAGAACACTAAGTTATATTTATATTTACCAACTCTTCCATCGGTGGTTTCCAGAAGACAATAGACGTACTGCTCATCGCTCGCCAGGTAGAGGCCCGAGACATTGCCGACGTTCCCCTTCGACCACGCGCCCGGCGACATGGCCTCGAATAGAGCCGCGACGCCGATCCAGTCGTCCGCCTTGCCGTCTATCCTCGGGGTAAGCCTAGACAGCGCGATAGGCGAAGAGGTCGGCGATGGCCGCACGGGCTCGAGCCTCATCGGCCCCGAGAGGAACTTGATAGAACGCTCGAAAACGGTCTTGCCTCCCGCCACGACCTTGACCATGTGAGGCCCGACGGCGTACTCGACCGGCCCGAAGGGCACGATGCCGGCCTTCTTGTCGTCCACGTAGACGGTCGAGCCGTCGGGGAAGCCGCCGCTCGGGGCCGATACGGCGCTCATCGTATCAGATAGGTTCACGGTCAGCCCGCGCGACTCGCCCACGGCGAGCATGACGACGGCCAGGTCCTTCGGCTCGTAGACGGAGCCGTCGGGCGCTCGATAGTAGTCCGAGGCCAGGCGGTACTCCCCGGACGGAAGGTCCCGCATGGTTAGGGGCAGGACGCCCACGTCCATGCCGTTAGCCCGGATGGGCAGCCCGGAAGGCTCTCCGGAGAGGGCGAGCGAGGCCGAGCCGTAGACGAGCTCCTTGAACACGGTAGCCGAGCCGGCGCCGATGGCTAGCGTCACCTCCTCCGACGCCGGCTCGAGCCCCCGGAGCGAGAAGCCGAGGCGATAGTCACCCGGTTCCAGCGGCCCGCGCCACGGCGTCTCTCCCAGAGCCTTCCCGTCTATCGTTACCGTGGCGCCCGAAGGATCGCTATCGACCGAAAGGACGACCGGCAGGGGCGTCAGCTCCGCGACGAGTTCCAGGAAGGCGCCGTCGCGCCCCTCGACGGCCTCGCTCCACGGCTCGTACGCCGGATGGGAGACGACGACCTCGCGGCGCCCGGGCCTCAAGGCCGCGAAACGCGCGGTAGCGGCCTGGGCCGGGCTTCCGTCCACGCTCGCCACGGCGCCGGGGACGTCGCATCGGACCGATAGGGAGAAGCCGCCCGCGGCCGGCGCTAGCAAGGCCTTGCGGCCGTGGATCGCGGCCAGGCTGAAGCTGACGCCCGGAACCCGGGCGGACCGCTCGGCGGCCTCCACGGCGGCGTAGGCCCTGGCGGCCAGCCCCTTGCGGCCGTAGACGCTCGCCAGGGCCAGGTGGAGCCCCGGAACCTGGCGTCCAGCGGCCTCCGCGTCCGCTATGGCGGCTACGAGCGAGGCCTCGGCCTCGTCGAGGCGGCCTTCGGAGACGAGCGCGTCGACGGCTCGCTCGAGTCCCTCCGCGTCGTCGTCTGTCTCCGCGGCCAGGGCTGCGCGCACGAGGGCCTCGACCCCCGTACCCGGATCTCGGGCCGCGGAGGCCGCCGTCCCGCCTATAGCGCCGGGCGCGGGGACGACGGGAACATCAGCGATAGCGGGCGTGGCGGGGAGCGTATCCGGAGGTCGTCCCTCCCTGGAACAGCCGAGGAGCGAGCCTAGCGCGATCATGGAGACGGCGACCAATGCTATTCCCGAACCAAACCTCGAACGCCTCGCCATCCTATCGAACCTCCTCGAGCTATCGTCGGACCGAAATAGCATTAAATGATTCTTTATCCATTTATACGCGCAGTCAAGGCGTTTCCGATCGTCATAGTATCGATTTACAGCGCGCCGATATACGCTTATTATCGTACCCCACGGGTTCGATGGAGCAGTCCGATGCCGGGAGGGACTAATGAGAAGAAGGATTCTGCCGAACGCGACCATCCTAGTGAAGCTGGTCGCGCTAAGCGTCATAACGATCGCTATGGTCACCGCGCAATACGCGCTCGGATCCGCCGGCCTCCGGCGCTTCTCGACGACCCTGGACCAGATACAGAACGTGCACGTAGCGATGACGAGAGCCAGCTCGCGCCTCTCCATAGTCTGCTACGAGATGCAGGCCAGCCTCTATAAGGCCATCAACTATAGCAGCCAGAAGTACGACCCGGCCGAGGTCACCGCCATGGTCGCCAATATCAAGTACTCCAAGTCGGCCGGCAACGATCTCGTGGCCCAGCTCGACGCGGGCTCCGGACGCTCAGAGGAGACGGACGGCCTCGTCGCGGCGGTCAGGGAAGCCTACGACGACTACCTGCGCTACCTCTCCGTGACCATATCGTTCGTGGAGGACGAGCCGGCGATGGCGCTCTCCTCGGTCCCCGAGACCGAGGAGAAATTCTCGGCGCTCTCCCAGCGGCTCATGACGTTGGAACAGTCGGTGAAGGATCGCGAGGACGTAGCCTCCATGGAGGCCATGATGGCGACGTCGGCCCTCGAGCGGAGCCTCCTCGCGGTCGTCGCCCTGGCTATAGCGGCGCTGGCGCTCGTCGTAGCCCTTACGGTCGTCTCCATCAGGCGGCCCATGGGGCGGCTCCTGGCCCTGCTGTCCACCATGGAGGAAGGGAACTTCGGTTCCAAGGCGGAGCTCTACGGCAAGGACGAGATGGGAAGGATGGGCGCGAGCATAGACGCGCTCACGGATAGCCTCCGGTCCCTCCTGGGCACGGTCAAGGACCGGGTCGGGGAGCTCGACCGGGTCGGCCAGGAACTCTCGGCCAACATGACGGAGACGGGAGCCGCGGTCGTGCAGATCAACTCGAACATCGCCAGCACGCGCACCCGGCTGGAGGAACAATCGGCCTCGGTGAGCGAGGTCTCGGCGACCATCGAGGAGCGGGCCAAGGGCGACGCCGTGCTCTCGGAGCGCATCGAGGAGCAGTCCGGCGTGGTTAGCCAGTCCTCCGCCTCGGTGGAGGAGATGATAGCCAACATCGAGTCGGTCGCGAAGGCCGCCGCGGTAGCCAAGGCGACGAGCGACGAGCTCGTGGCCCTGGGCACCGACGGGAAGGCCAAGCTCGACGAGGTGCGCGACGCCGCGAGGGATATCTCCCAGCATTCGGAGAGCCTCGGCGAGGCGGCCTCGGTGATATCCGACATCGCCAGCAAGACCAACCTCCTCGCCATGAACGCCGCTATCGAGGCGGCGCACGCCGGCGACTCGGGCAGGGGCTTCGCGGTGGTGGCGGACGAGATACGCAAGCTGGCCGAGCAGTCGACGGCCCAGGCCAAGGACATTGCCGCCGGCCTCGGAAAGGTCTCGTCGTCGATAGGCACGGTGGGGCTCGCCGTGGAGTCCGCGGTAGAATCCTACGACTCGGTTCACGACAAGTCCGAGGCGCTCGGCTCCGAGGTCTCGCGGATTAGCGACGCGATGTCGGAGCAGAGGGAAGGCGGCCGCCAGGTGCTCGAGGGACTGGCCAGGCTCCGGGAGATAACGCGGGGCATAGCGTTCGGCGCCTCCAAGATGGCCGGGGGCAACCAGAAGGTGCTCGAGCAGGTCTCGAGGCTCGACGCGATCAACCGGGCCGTGGTGCAGAACAACGACGAGATAACGATAGGCACCAAGGAGATAAACAAGGCGGTCGCCGAGACGACTAACCTCGCCTCGCACACCGCGACGCTCATCACCGAGGTGAGGCTGGCCTCCGACCGCTTCTCCTTCTAGGCCCCCGCGACGGAGAGGGCCGCCTCCGCGGCCGAGAGCAGGGGCCCGGCCGAGAGGCCGGAGCCCGTCGCCTCCCGCATCCATTGGTCCGGGGACAGCCGCCCCAGCCTGCACATGCGGCCCATGGACTCGCCCACCGTCCGACCCGCCATCGCCGCCTCGATCTGGAACGCGATCAGGTGGCCCAGGGGGTAGTCGGGCAGGTACATGGCGTGTTCCACCATATGGGCGTACGATCCCAGCGCGAGGGCGTCGCGCAGGCCGAAGGCCTCGGCGAAGTAGCGGTTCCAGACGGACCTGGAGACCGCCATCGCGGCCTCCCGCAGGTCGCGCGCGTCGCACTCGGGATGGGCGTACATCCAGCGCCACAGCTCCATGTCGACGAGGCCGACGCCCGCGATCTCGCAGGTCGTCCAGTAATCCGATAGGGCCGACGGACCGCGGGGCGCGCCGTCGACGCCCAGGATAGCGAGGTCGCGGGCCTGGAACACGAACGCGAAGGCCTCGGTGAAGGCGTTATTCGGCACCCCGGCCAGGAAATACTCGTCGATGCCGTGGAGGGAGAATACCTGCTCCACGTTATGGCCGAGCTCGTGGCAGGCGATATTGAAGCCCTTGTAGTCCATGCCGGAATCGGGCACCCGGGTCCTCAGGCGGACGGAGTCGGAGCGCTTGGCCGCCGGCATGGCGTGCCCGGAGCCGCGGGATCGGTCTACGGCGATGCGCGCGGACAGCCAGCGCGCCTCGTCCTCCCCGAACCCGAGCGTGCCGAGGATCCGCGGCAGGTCGGCCTCGAAGGCGCGCGCGTCCGGGTAGCGGCGGCGGACGGCCTCGTCGAGAGCCGCCTCGTCCCGGGCCGGAGCGTCCCCGAAGCCCTTATACCATACGTCGAAGGCCTCGAGCGGGCGCCCGAGCCTCTCGCGGAGCGCCCCGGCCGCGCGCCCCAGGCACGCCGACGAGAGGACGTCGTGGAACAGGCGCTCGACGTCGCGCTCCGGTATCTCCCGCTCCACGGCGAATTTCCTCGCGACGAGGGTCGGGTTGTCCGGGCACCAGAGGTCGTACTCGCGCTCCGCCCTGAAGATCGCCAGCAGGCGCTCGTATCGCCCGTCGGCCTCCCGCTCTGGCTCCATCGGGGAGCCGTCCTCGCCGGTCGCGACGCCCGAGAACGGATCCCATAGCATGCCGCGGGAATCGACGAAGGCGCGGGGTATCCGGCCCTCGACGACGCGCTCCATGGCCTTGTACAGGAGGCGCTGCCTGGGAAGGCCCTCGGGATCGGCGTAGAGCGCCTTGATCTCGTCCCGCACGTTCCAGTGCATCAGGAGCCGCTTGTCGTCGGGGAAGAGCCGGCCCGAGTCGCCGTCCCGTAGGCGGGACGGGTACAGGTAATAGCCGGCGACGTAGGCCTCGGCCTCGGCGAACGCCGAGGCGAGCCGGGAGGAGGCCTCGGCGGGAGCGCGCTCCGTGAAGCAGTCGCCGAGCCTGGCCTCCGCCCACTGCCTGCGCGTCCAGCCGGGCCCTTCCTTGAGCTTGCGCCCTATGCCCTTATAGGGGAAATTCAGGTGCACGACGAAGGCCAGCTTATTGCCGAAGAAATCGTCCGACAGGTGGGCCTGAGGCGACCACCCGGAGAGGATCGCGTCGACCGCCAGGAGCGGCCCGCTATCCACGTGGACGCCCCATTGGAAGGCCCTCGACACCGCCAGGGCCGACCCGTTCAGTTCCTCGAAGGCCGATTCGAGCCGGGAGAAGAGGGCCGAGCGCTCTTCGTCAGTCGCCGCGAAGTGCTCTACGCAGAACGCCTCGAAATCGGCGGCGGAGCCGTCCTCGTCCCGCCAATAGGCGGCGGCGCAGAGCGTCCCCTCGAGCGCTCGCTCCCTCGACCCCTCGCCCTTCTCCATGGCCAGGCGATTGACGATACGCTCTATGGCAGCGTCGCTCATCGTGACGTTCATCCGCGGCATCCTCGCTTTCGCCTCGATCCTATACCTCTATCCGCGGGGCCGCAAGGCTCGGCGCTGGATATGGGACGCCGAATCGGCTATCCTTTATACGATGGCCGGACTATCCGGCCCTACGACGACACTCTTCGGGAGGATTGCGCCATGCCTCGCTTGATCCGTATACGCCTTGCCCTCGTAGCCGTCGCCTCGATCGCCCTCTCAGGCGCTACGTCCACGTATCCGTTCGATCCGCTAGGCGACGTCCCGGCCGGCGCCATAGCCGTCGTCACCGTCGGCGACCCGGCGACGCTCTTCGTCAACGCGGTCGGCTTCCTCCGGAACGCGGGGCTGGAGGAACCGGCCGCGGCGCTGGAAGCCGCCCTCGCCTCGCTGGGCCCCGAGGCCGCGGACGGATCCGAGCCGGGGGACGAGGCGCTCTCGACCCTGCTTCGGTCGGTCGACCTTTCGCGCCGTTTCGTCCTGGCCGTCTATCAGAGCGAGGCCGGCGAGGACGGCGACGGCGGCGAGGAGAAGCCGAGCGCCATGCTGTTCGTCCCGCTTCGCCCGAGCCTGACTCCGGCGGGACGAGAGCTGTTCGGCGCCGCCATCGCGGAAAAACTCGAGTCGGATTCCGGAGCGCCGTCCTTCTCCTTCGATTACCCCGGCTATGCCGTCGTCATGACGAGCGGGGGCGAAATACCCGCCTATGGTTCCGGCTCGACGATGGACCTCTCGGGGCTGGCGGCCTACCCCGGCTCGAGCCTGGCCGTATGGGCCGATCCCGCGGCCGGCACATCGTACCTGGACGCTGTTCCAGAGGGTCTCGGCTCGCTGCTCTCGGGTTCCGCCCTCGGGTCCGGCTACGATGACGATTACGGCTATGACGAGTATCCCGACTACGTGGAGCCGGGTCTGGATAACGGTCTGGATAACACCGGCGATCCCGCGGCCGACGCGGGGCTCGACAACGCGGGCGCTTCCGAGGCCGCTCCGGGACTCGACAACATCGCGGCGAGCGGCGAAGGATCATCGCCTACGGACGACGAGTACGCGGAGGATTACGAGTACGCCGAGGATTACGAGTACGCCGAAGACGACGAGTACGCCGAGGATTACGAGTGGGGCGAGGACTCGTCCGGCGAAGGGCTGGACTCAGACCCGTTCTCAGGCCAGCTCGCGGGCGCGCTGGAAGGGCTCAAATCGAGCCTCGGCGATCTAGCGGGAGCGGAATTCGCGCTGATAGTCGATAAGGAACGGGCCTGGATCCGCGCGGGCGTGACGCTCGCCAGGGGCGGATCCCTGTACGCCGTCTCGGAGCGCGCCTCGGCGGGCGACAGGTCCCTCCCCTACCTCGCGTACTGCGAGGCGGACGCGCTCGCGTCGTTCGCCTGGTCGGCCCCGTACGACTGGAGCCTTCCGTTCCTAGAGCCGCTCTACAGCGCGCTCATGCCGGATGAGGGGCTCGTACAGGCGGCGATGTCGTCGATGAAGGCCTTCGCCGCCGCTACGGGCATGCAAGGCGGGGCGTCGATTCGCCTCGATCCCTCGGAGGAGCTGACGAGGGCCATAGTCTCGGATGATAAGCCTTCGGAAGAGGAAGAGATCATGGCCCTCCTAGCCAGGGGCTTGGGCCTCTCCGTCTCCGGCGCCATGGAAATTATCGATCGCCAGGGGTTCCGGGACGCGGCCGCGGCGGGCATGGATATTGTCAAGGACGACGCCTACGCCGAGATCATGGCGAGCTCGGGCTTCTCGTTCGAGATGAAGCGCTCGGTCGGCAAGGCCGAGGGCATGCCGTACGACGCGTACAGCTACCTGCTACGGCCGATAGAGGGCGAAACCGGCGCCGAGCCCGGCGCGGCGGCCGCGATCGAGCTCCTGACCGGGCTTCTATCGCCAGTCTACGTGTATAAGGACGACAAGGTTTTCCTGGGGCTCGGCTCGCCCAAGGAAGTCGCCAAGGCGATACCGTCGCAGGGCGCCGAGCGGCCGCTCCGATCCGACAAGGCCTTCAAGGCGCTAAAGGCCGGCGCGCCCGCCGATACTCGCGCCTTATTCTACGTCTCGACTAAGGCCCTGGCGCGGCTCGCTATGCGTCTCATGCCACCTAACCAGGCTCCGCTGGGCTTTAACGTAAACGACCTTTCAGGGTTGCTGGCCTGGTTCGACGCCTCTCCGGGCGCGCTCGGCGTAGGCCTCGGGATAGGCGCCGAGGACGTGAAGGCCGTCGTCGCGATAGCCGGTAAATAGGCGGACGGTACCCCGGAAGCGGTTCCGGGGTACCGCTCAGTTCCTTTCCCTCTTCGACGAGAGGTTCAGCACAGCGAACACCGAGGCTCCGACTATCAGGAGGAGCGATATCGCGTTTATGACCGGCGTCGACCCGTCGCGTACCTGCAGGTACAGGTTGATAGGCAGGGTCGCCTGCGAGCCCACGAGGAATACCGTCGTATTGAAGTTCTCGAACGACATGAGGAAGGCCACGGCCGCGCCTCCGAAGATAGCCGGCCGCAGGTACTTGAGCGTGATGTACCATAGGACCTGGAGGCGATTAGCCCCCAGGTTATACGCCGCCTCCTCGAGCGTCCTATCGAACTTGCGCAGGCGCGCTATCACCACGAGGGCGACTATCGTCGTGATGAACGAGAACTGGCCCGTCACCACGAGCCAGAAGCCCGGCCCGAGGACCTTGACGTACACGTCGAAGACGCGCTCGATGAGCAGGCCCATGCTATTGGCGAATAGGAGTATGGAAATGCCCAGTATGACGCCGGGGATGACCAGCGGCGCTATCATGAGGAAGTACAGGGCGCCCTTGAACCTGAAGTCCTCCTGCTCGAAGAGGAAGGCTGCGAACGTACCCACGACGGTCGACAGGGCCGTCACCGCGAGCGCGACCTTGAACGACATGGCGATGCTCCGCAGGTTGCCCCTGTCGTTGAAGATGCCGTATTTCCGGGGGCCGTTCCCGAAGAACCAGTCGAGGGTGAAGCCTTCCCAGGGAAGCGAGGGGAACATGGAGTCGTTGAACGCCAGGACCATCGTCACGATGAGGGGCGCGAACAGGAAGGCGAAGTAGAGGCCTATGAACACCTTGAAGCCCGAGGAGTAGGCCTTGGACCGCGGCAAGGTACGTATCATTTGATCACCTTCTTTAGGCTCTGGCCCGTCAGCCTCAGGACCGCCCATATTATCAGCGACGACAGCGCCAGGAGGAGGAAGCCGAAGGCCGCTCCCTGGTTCCAGTTGAAGTAGATGATGATCTGGTTATATATCTGCTCGGTGAACCAGAGCGAGTTCTTCCCGCCCATCAGGTTCGGCGTCAAGTAGCTGCCGAGAACCAGCATGAACACGATGATGGATCCCGAGATGATGCCCGGCATGCAATAAGGAATGATGATAGTGCGCCATATCGCCAGCTTCTTGGCGCCGAGGTCGTAGGCCGCCTCTATCAAGGCGTCGTCCAGGCCCTCCATGACCCCGATGACGGGAATGACCATGAAGAGCATGCTCGTGTACACGAGCCCCATGATCATCGTCACGTCGTTGTAGAGCATCTCCACGGGCTGCCTGAAGAGGCCGATCCTCACGAGCAGCTGGTTGATCACCCCAGATTCGCGCAGGAGGATCATCCACCCGTATACCCTGATGAGCTCGCTCACCCAGAACGGCACGAGCAGGAGCACCATGAGGAAGCCCGAGGCCCTCACCCGGGCTATCTTCGTGATATAGAACGAGACGGGCAGGGCCACGACGATCACGATGAGCGTGACGAGTATGGCGTACGAGGCGGTCCTCACGAAGGTGAGCCAGTAGATGGGCTCCTTGAAGAACGCGAGGTAATTCCTCAGGGTGAACCCCGAGCCCCCCGTGCCGACGAAAGACAGCCTGAGCAGCTCAAGCTGCGGAAGCACTATGAGGAGCAGGAGCCAGAGGAACACGGGCGTGAAGAATACGACGAAGCCCCACTTGATGCGCCGCTTCCTATTCGTCGTCATATATCTTCCAGTCCGCGCGCTTGAAGCATACCGACTTCGAGGCGTCCCAGCCGATCCGCACGCGGTCGCCGGCGCGGATATGGTCGAACTGCTTGGTCTGAGGCAGGGCGACCACGAGCTCGTCCGCGAAGCCATCGGGAGTAACGAGGAGCCTGCTATTGCCTCCGTCGAAGAGTATCGCCTTGACCGCCGCGGGCATCACGTTGAGCTCCTGCTTCGCCTCGACTGGATTGATGACGAGCGACTCGGGTCTCACGAACAGGTCGTAGGCGTCCCCGCCCGACAGGTCGAAGGCGCCGTCCACCTTGAAATCCATGCCGTTGCCGTACCTCGCGAAGAAACCGCCCCGCTCGTCCTTGTGCATGACGGCGCGCAGCTTGTTATTGTTGCCCACGAACTGCGCGACGAACGACGAGGCGGGATTATGGTAGAGCTCCTGCGGCGTCCCTATCTGCTCGAAGCGCCCGGCGTTCATGACCGCGACCGCGTCGCTCATGACCATGGCCTCCGATTGGTCGTGGGTGATATATACGAAGGTAGTCCCGACCTGGGCCTGCAGCTTCTTCAGCTCGACCTTCATGTGCTCCCGCAGCTTGGCGTCGAGGGCGCCGAGAGGCTCGTCGAGGAGCAGGACCGTAGGATCGAGGACCAGGCACCTGGCTATGGCGATACGCTGCCTCTGGCCGCCAGAGAGCTGGTCTATCGTCTTCTTGCCCGCGCCGGGGAGCCCTACCCGCTCGAGCAGACCGTTTACCTTCTTAGCGATCGCGGGCGACTTCTCGCCCCGCCGCCTGAGCCCGAACGCTATGTTCTCATAGACGTTCATCATCGGGAAGAGGGCGAGATTCTGGAATACCAGGTTGACGGGACGCTTGTTCGGTTCCACGTCCGTCATATCCTGGCCTCGCAGCTCGATGGTACCGCCGCTCTGCTCGTAGAAACCGGCTATCATACGGAGGAGCGTCGTCTTCCCGCATCCCGAGGGGCCGAGTATGGAGAAGAACTTGCCGTCCTCCACCGAGAGGGACACGTCGTCCACCGCGACGAAGTCCCCGAAGCGCTTCGTTACATTCTTTACGGATAACGCGATCTGCATGGCGTAGGCACCTACTGGCCGGATCCGCTCCGGCCCGATCAAGCGATAAGGCCGGCAGCGCTGCGGCCGCCGGCCATTAATACCGGAATTCAGGATTAGCGGGAGGCCTTTACCCTGTCGAGCGTCTTGCCCTCGAGCTCCTCTATCCCGACGGGGACGGTGGGATACCAGTTGATCTTGGCGAGTACCGCTGGAGGCAGGCCGCGGGTGAAGTTGGCCGCGATCTCCGGATTGAGGAATTTGACCGCGTCCTTGGAGGCGGTACCGTAGGTCTCGCGATTGGTGAAGAAGGCGGCGTTCTCCGGGCGGAGCATGAAGTTTATCCATTTATACGCGCCGGAGACGTTCTCGGACTGGGACGGGATGGCGAAGGTGTCCACCCAGGCGAGCGCTCCGCTCGAGGGCGCTATATAGTCGATATTCGGGTTCTCCGCGTGCAGCTTCCAGCCGGCCTGCTCCCAGGCGGAGGCGGCCCATACCTCCTCGGACCTGAGGAGCTGGAGCAGCTGGTCGCCGTTGTCCCAGTAGGTCTTGACCGCGGGCTTGCCGGCGATAAGCAGCTTCTCCATGTCGTCGAGGAAAGCCTGGTACTTGACGGGGTCGGAATACAGGTCGAAGGGCTTGTAGCCGTGCGAGAAACCCATGCCGATGAGCGTCGGTCTCTTCAGGCGGTACGAGACGCGGCCCGCGTACTTGGGATCGAGGAGGTCCTTGAAGTCCTTGATGCCGGGGGCCTTGGCCGTGTTCACGACGAGCCCCTCCGTCCCGTAGACGTGGGGCACCGCGTACGACTTGCCGCCCACCAGTGTGTTCTTCTTGACAGCGGCCAGGAGGGACGGGTCTATCTGGGCTATGTCCAGCTTGGAGTAGTCGATGGGCTGGTAGATGCCGTACTGCTCGACGACCGAGGATATCCTGTCCTGCGAGGGCTGGACGAGGTCGAAGCCGCCACCGCGGGTCGCCCTGAGCTTGGAGATCATCTCCTCGTTGTTGCTAAGGGTGACCTCGACCGCGATGCCGGTCTCGGCGGTGAATTTGTCGATCAGCTCCTGCGGGGCGTACCCGGACCAGGTCATGATGCGTAAGACCTTGTTCTCGGCCTTGGCTTCCTTCGAGCCGACCCCAAACGCCATCCCCGCGCATAGCGCCAGGACCCCGATCGCGAGTATTACCTTTTTCATCCAGAACTCCTCATCGCTATGAGCGAATTGCAGTCCGGTTGCCAGCGGTATAACGATGATGAAAGGCTCGCAGGGGGCGCCGACCTCGGGCTCAGACCTCCAGATCGCAATCCGACTCGGTAATTGAAAAAACGGCAACGCCGTATCGCACCCAGTATCAACCCGCTTCGTACGAGCTGTCAAATAATTACTGAGCGCGACGGCGTCGCTCGCCGGCGCCGGCGGGCGGGCGCGGGCGGGCGCCGGCGGGCGGGCGCCGGCCGGCGGGCGGGCGCGGGCGCCGCTTAGTTGCCTACGCGGATCCGCCTCCAGGCGTCGTTGTACAGCTTGAGCGTCTCCTGGCCAAGGTCTTCCTTGAATTCGCTATTGGCGAGGTCGTCGAAGCTGTAGTTCGGCTTAACCTTCATGAGGAGGCGGCCGGGCACGTTGGGAGAGGGCAGCATCAGGTAATCCGAGACGCGCGCCGCGATGTCCGGCCTCAGCATGTAGTCGATGAATTTATGCGCCTGCGCGGCGTTCTTCGCGCCCTTCATGACGCAGAAGCTGTCCATGTACATGGGCGTGCCTTCCTTCGGGAAGAAGAAATCGACCTCGCCGCGCCTGTCCTCCGGGTACTCTATGAAGACGTTCTCCGCGTAGCCCTGGACTACCCAGAATTCGCCGGCGGCGAAGCCCTTGGAGAACGACTCGGCGTCGAACTTGACGAGGTTGGGCTTCCAGCGCTCGACGACCAGGCGGGCCTCCTCGACGTGGGCCGGGTCGGGGTCGTTCACCGAGTAGCCGAGCGACTTGAGCGCGGCTCCAAGCACCTCGCGCATATCGTCGAGCATCGTCATGCGGCCCTTCAGGTCGGCCCTGTCGAAGACGCTCCAGCTATGCTCGTAGCCCGAGACCCTGGTCTTGTTCACCGAGACGCCCGCCGCGGCCATCATGAAGGGCACGCTGTATCGGTTCCCCTTGTCGAAGCCTATGCGCGCTATCGCCGCCGGGTCGACGTTGGCGAGGTTAGGGACCAGCGCCTTGTCTATCGGCTCCAGGAGCCCCTCGGCGATCATGATCGACACGTAGTCGCCGGACGGGACTACTATGTCGTAGCCGGAGCCGCCCGCGACTATCTTATTGTACATCTCCTCGTTAGACGCGTACGCGTCGACGACGACCTGTATGCCCGTCTCCTTGGTGAAATCCTCGATGACGTCCTCGGGGATATAGTACATCCAGTTGAACAGGTATAGCTTCTCCGCCTTCCCGCCGCAGGACGACAGGGAGAGGGCCGCGACGGCGGCGAGGGCCGCCGATACGATTCGCTTATTCATAGTTCGTCTCCTCGTGAAGGGCCTCGCCAGGGAGGCCCGGGTGTCGCGCGCCTATTTGGCCGCGATGTACTTCAGGAAATTCCTCGTCGACCAGGTCAGGGCGACGGTGCCCAGGATCATCACCACGGAAAGCGCGTTTATCACGGGCGAGACGCCGAAGCGTATCGCGGAGTACACGTACAGGGGCAGGGTCGTAGCCCCGGGGCCGGTGACGAAGAAGGTGATCACGAAATCCTCTAGCGACAGGGTCACCGCCGTCAGGAAGCCCGAGATGATGCCCGGCATCGATATGGGCAGTATCACCTTGAGCAGGGTCTGGGTCTCGCTGGCGCCCAGGTCGCGCGCCGCCTCGATGATGGAGAAGTCGAACTCCTCAAGCCTCGCCAGCACCAGCAGGAACACGAACGGCAGGTTGAACGATACGTGGGCCACGAATACGGTGAAGAGGCTGAGCTTGAGCCCTATCCCGGAGAAGAAGACGAGCAGGGACACGCCGATGATTATCTCGGGGAGTATCATCGGGAGGAACGTAATAGTCCGCAGGTACTTCCGGAGCCTGAACTTGTACCAGTTGACGGCGACCGCGCCGAGCGTGCCTATCATCGTCGCGACGAGGGCCGAGGATAGGGCCACGATGACGCTATTACCGAACGCGCGCCAGAGCTGGGGCGAGTCGGTGAACAGCTTCACGTACCAGCGGAGCGAGAACCCGGTCCAGCTACCCGACTTGGACTCGTTGAACGAGTACAGGACGAGCACGAGGAGGGGCAGGGACAGGAACACGATCGTGCCTATGAACACGGCCTTGGAGAAGCTCGAGCGCTTCCTCATCTTGAGCCCCCTATCGCCTGGGCCCCGTACGCGGCCGCGGACGAGGCCTCCGGCACGGGTTTCTCCCCGTCGCCCGAGCCGCCCAGGACACTCGTCCCGTTGGCGCGGAGGAGGAGGAGCACGCCCATGGTCGTCACGAGGGTGATCACGAGGGATATGGCCGAGGCCAGCGGCCAGTCTCGGCTCTTCGTCAGCTCGTCGGCTATGAGGTTGCCCAGCATGTACGAGTCAGTGCCTCCGACCAGCAGCGGGACGGCGTACGCGCCGAAGATAGGGATGAAGGTAAAGAGGAAAGCCGTCAGTATCCCGCCCTTGATATTGGGGAGGAGCACCTTGTTGATAGCGCCTAGCTTGCTCGCCCCGAGGTCGCGGGCCGCCTCGAGCAGGGAGAAATCGAACTTGTCTATGGTCGAGTACAGCGGGAGTATCGCGTACGGCAGGTAGGTATAGACCAGCACCAGCATCACCGCGCCCCGGTTATAGAGGAAGCGCACGCTCTGCCTCGCCAGGCCCGTCGCTATAAGCAGGTCGTTGAGGAAGCCCTCGTTGCCCAGGATCGCGATCCACGCGTAGATGCGGATGAGGAAGTTGGTCCAGAACGGTATCATCACGAGCATGAGGAGCAGGGTCTGCCGGGAGCTCCTGGCCATGTAGTAGCCGCAGGGCACCGCGATGAGCATCGTGACGGCGGTGGCGCCTATGGCGACGACGATGGTATTGAGCGTAACGCGCGCGAAGCTCGGGTTGGCTATGGCGCGGTAGGCGTCGAGCGTAGGCTTCCACTCCACGCCGCCCCGCGGGCCGGGCGTCAGGAAGCTGTACGCGACGATAATCGCGAGCGGCGCGAGGAAGAACACCGTGAGCCAGAATAGCGACGGGGCGGCGTACAGCCCGCCGGGCGAGCCGGCCCCGCCTGCAGCTCCGGCCCGACCGGGGGAGCGCTTCATCGCTTGACCTCGACCAGGTACGCGTCCTCGGCGCTGAAGGAAAGCCAGACCGAATCCTTCCAGGCTATCTCCGGCCCCTCGTCGGACCAGTCGGCGTGCTGCTTGATCACCTTGAGGACCTGGCCGGACGGCGTGCGCACGTAGAACTTGCTCTGGAATCCCGAGTAGATGGGCTCGTCGACTACGCCGGACACGGCGTTGATGCCGTTCCGGGAGGAGCGCGGCTCCTCGAGGCCGATGCGTATCTTCTCTGGGCGTATGGTCCAGCTTACGCGGGATCCGACGGGAGGGGGCTCGGTCGCCGTCACCTTGATGATCCCGAAGCCCTCGACCGACAGCTCTACCGTCTCGCCGGACACCGAGACGACGTCCGCCTCGTACAGGTTCGTCTCGCCTATGAACTTGGCCACGAAATCCGTGGCCGGGGCCTCGTATATCTCCTGCGGCGTCCCGATCTGGAGCACCTCGCCGGCGTTCATCACGGCGATACGGTCGGAGACGGACAGGGCCTCCTGCTGGTCGTGGGTCACGTAGATGAAGGTGATGCCTATCTTGTCGTGGATGGAGTCGAGCTCTATGAGCATGTGCTGGCGGAGCTTGGCGTCCAGGGCCGACAGGGGCTCGTCGAGGAGGAGCACCGACGGCTCGTTGATGAGCGCGCGCGCTATGGCGACGCGCTGCTTCTGGCCGCCGGACAGCTGGGAAGGCTTCTTCTTGGCGTGGGCCTGGAGCTCGACGAGCTGGAGGTAATCGGCCACCTTAGCCCGTATCTCGGATTCCGGGGCCTTCTTAAGCCGCATGGAGAACGCTACGTTCTCGAACACCGAAAGGTGCGGGAACAACGCGTAATTCTGGAATACGGTATTAACGTGCCTGCCGTCGGGCGGAAGGGACAGTACGTCGCGGCCGTCGAGGAGGACCGCGCCGCTCTCCGGGCTCTCGAAGCCCGCGAGGATCCGCAGCAAGGTCGTCTTGCCGCAGCCGGATGGACCCAAGAGCGAGAAGAACTCGCCCTTCTTGATTCCAATGCTAACATCGTCCAGCGCCTTGAAATCGCCGAACGACTTGCGTACGTGCTCAATGACTACGTCGCTCCCTTTCACCGTCTTTTGCTTTGCCCCTCCGTATTCCATGATGCCGCCTTTCATGGCGGCCGTTTCCGGGTGCCGATACCGGTCCGGGGCGGAATTCGATCCGCCTTGCTTTACTAATCGAGCGCACAATGGGGCATTAATGGCCACCGTGTCAATCGGCAAGCGGCCGATCGCATGCACTGTTTATACGACGCTTATGCACTTTTCCATGCATATTATTCACGCGGCATGCAATCGGCCGATCGCGGGCGCGGCGGAAGGCCGGCCCGGCGGTCTTGCCTAAGAGGGCGGCCGTCGGCAGAATGTCGGCATGAACGTTACGAGCGATCCCAAGGAAGCCTTCGGGCGCCTCTACGATATCTTCGTGCGCCTGCGCTCGCCCGAGGGCTGCCCCTGGGACAGGGAGCAGACGCCCGCGAGCATACGCGGCAACCTCATAGAGGAGGCCTACGAGTGCGTCGAGGCGATTAACGACGGCGATATCGAGCACGTCAAGGAAGAGATAGGCGACGTCATCCTGGTGGCCACCATGATGGCCGTCATCTACGAGGAATCCGGCGCCTTCACGACCGCCGAGGCCCTCGACACGATATCGGAGAAGCTCGTGCGCCGCCATCCTCACGTCTTCGCGGACGCCGAGGCGGGCACCCCGGACGCGGTGCTCAGGCAATGGAACGACATCAAGGAGAACGTCGAGGGCAGGCGCAGGAAGGACTCGGTCCTCGACTCCGTTTCCAAGGCTATGCCCCCCCTCGAGCGCGCCTACAGGCTCCAGAAGGCCGCCGCCAAGGTCGGTTTCGACTGGCCCGACCCGACGGGCCCCTGGGACAAGCTCGAGGAGGAGCTGCGCGAGTCGAGGGAGGCCTGCGTCGCCATCGAGGCCAAGGCCGCCTCCGGCGGCGACGACTCGGCCGAGCGGGCGGCCCTCGAGGACGAGCTGGGCGATCTCTTCTTCTCACTCGTCAACGTGGCGCGCAAGCACCGCGTCGATCCCGCCATCGCGATGCACAGGGCCGTCGAGAAGTTCAGCTCCCGCTTCAGGCACGTGGAGAAGCGAATGGCCGCCGCCGGCGAGAAGATGGAGCATGGCAAGCTGGAGATGATGGACAGGTATTGGGACGAGGCCAAAGAAGCCGGCCGGTAGCCGCCTATCGGCTCCCGGCCTCGTAGGGTTATTCCGCGAAGTCGATATAGAACACGGGAGTAGTCAGGTTGCCGTATTCCCAGTCGCCGGAATCTAGCGTGTGGGCTAACTTGATACTCGTCGGATAGACGGCCCCGCTAATGTACTTTAATACCTTGTCGATAGGAATTCGCTGTACGAGGGTGTTCGTCGTCTTATGGAACGATATCGGGTTATCGATTATGGTTTCATATGACGAGCCGCTATGAATACCGAGTCTCGTAGTCGTATCCCCTTTGTCCTTCACGTAGTCTATTCCCAGGCTCAGGGATCTTCTATCTCGCAAGCCGAACTGCAACAATGACAGGATCTTCTTCTTCGTACCCTTCGGGAACCTATACAGAGGATTCGCCGATTCGAAGTCGATTCGCCAGTAGAAGTACTTATCGTCCCGGCACATGTACACCTTGGTTATACCCATGCCAGCCTGAGTCAACACCCCTCCGGTAGCGCGTATAGGGACCGTGGGCGCCAGGATAGGCGGTATCCCGTTCCACGATTCCGGCTTCCTGATGTCGATGACGCGACGCTCGAGGCGCGCGGCGAGCTCGGGACGGCTACCCCAGGCCACCCGCTCCACGGCATCGGGCGAGAGGATCAGGGTCTGGGCTCGGGATGGCTCCTCGGCTCGATCGAAGCGCAGGCTCAACGCTCCGGCAGGGAAGCTCAGTCTCCCGATCGGGGTGACGCCAACCTTCTCGTCGCCCGAGTACACGGAATATCCGGGCGGTACCAGTTCGAAGCTTACCTCGCCCGAGCCTTGCTTCGCCTTGAGCGGTATGGCGATGCGGCCGCTCTCGGGAACCGAGACCCACTCCGGCGTCTGCTCGACGTAATATCGTCCGTCGACGAAGCACCTCTGTACCCTGATGCGGTGGGCGCCGGGCGTTAGCTCCAGGTCGACGGGGGTCGTCACGTTGCTATCCTCGTCGATCATGACCATGATGCCGGGCGGGTCGCTGGTGAGCGACAGTATCCCCTTCCCTGCGGGCGCGCTGGCGCCCGTCGCGGCAGTCGCGCCCGTCGCGGCAGTCGCCGACGGAAGCGACGCTACCGCGGGCTGGGCCGCCGGCGTAGCCGGCCTCATGGGCCGGAGCGGCGGCACGCACACGACGTCCTTGCCGACGGGGACGAACACCGAGACCTCGGCCCTCTCCCAGCCCGCGCCATCGAAGCGCAGGGCGTAGGTGCCCGTGGGGAAGGGACCGAGGACGAGGCTCTCGTCGGCCTTGCCCGCGCTGGCGAGGAAGGTATCCTTCGCGTATACGCTCACGCCCTTCGGGAGCCCGCCGACGACTATCGCGCCGCCCGCGAATTTTAACGCGGCAGTCTTGCTCGGCTCTATCGTAGCCTCGTAGTCAGCGGGCTCGGACCACAGCCCGTAGGAGACGCGCGCCTGTATCTTCCCGGCCGGGAGGCCCGCGACCTCGAGGCCGCCGGAACCGACGGTTCCAGCCTCGGCCCCGTTCAGGTACAGCGTCGCCCCCTCGGGGAAGCCGGAGAGCGACAGGCCGCCCGTGGTAACCGGCTTGAAGGTAAGGACCAGCTCGGCGACGGCCCCCGGCGCGACGGTCACCCGCCGCTCCTCGACGGAGCCGGCGTAGCGGATCTCCACGCGCCGCTCCCCGACCTGGAGATTCGATAGCGCGAGGGCCGCGCCCGGCGAGACCCGCCCCGCCTTCTTGCCGTCGACGTATACCTCGGCCTCGGCGGCCGCGGAGATCGACAGACCCCCGGTCGTCGGCTTGAGGAACAGCGCGTACGCGGCGCCGGTCTCGTTGCCGGGGATAGTGCCGATCAGCGGCTCGCTCTTGGTGACGCCGCGGCGTATCCTGTCGAACATGGTATGGGGGTCGAGGACCGGCTCGGTATTGCGCTCTAGGATCGACACGAGCTGGCGGCCGAACTCGCTCTCGTCGGGGACCGTCTCGGACGCCCCCGAGGTGAGCACCTGCCGCGCCGTCAGCCTCAGGGCCTTCTTGAAGAAGGCCGAGTCGACCGTCGGCCCCGCGCCCCTCGTCACGTTGAGGAAATCCCCGGAGAAGCACGCGTCGGCGATGAGGAGCACCCGCTGGACCTTGAGCCCGGCGATATAGTTACGCAGCTGGGCGTTGGGGATCCAGCTCCGCTGGCTGTAGACGTCCTTGGCGCCGTCGGACGCTATCCAGAAGCCGGTCTTCGACTCGTCGAGGTACCCGTGCCCCGCGTAGAATATGAGGAGCGAATCCTTCAGGCCCACCTTGCCGGGCAGCACGTCGAGGAACAGCCTCCGTATGCCGCTCGCCGTGGCGTCCTTGTCGTACAGCTCCAGGAACTCGTCGATGAAGTAGCGCTCCCCGAGGATGCGCCGCACGTCCCTGGCCTCGGTCGCCGCGCCCTTGAGCGACGGCCACTCGTCGTACTTGTCGATGCCGATTATGACCGCGAACTGCCGGCCGACGTCGAAGTCGTCCGCGCCGACTACGCCCTTGGCGATGACCGAGAGGCCGCGGTCTTGGGCGACGGCGGCTTGTACGCATAAAAAGGGGATTAATGACGCCAGTAGCGCGCTGATCGCGCGGACTCGAGCGGACGCTCCCATGGGACCCTCCCTACCGCCGAGACGGTATCGTCGCGCGCTGAACTAGGCTAGCAGGGTATACGCCTCGGCTGGAACATAGTACTAGGATTATACCACCGTATCGTATCCATATCGACAGCCTATCCCAGCCTCTTCCCGTACATGATGCCCTCGCACTCCCCGACGCCGCTCCAGAACGTATCGGGAGCCCGCTTTAGGACCTCGTAGCCGCGCTTCTCGTAGAACGGCAGGGCCTTGGCGTTCAGGCTCGACGTATGCAGGTGGATGCCCTCTACTCCGAGCCCCCGGAGCCGCTCCTCGTAGGCGCGCACGAGGCCGCCGCCGAGCCCGAGCCGCTGATGGCTGTCGAGCAGGTTGATGTGGAGGAAGGCGGGATAGCCTTCCGGGGGCGGGCTATCCGGCTCCTTGAGCCGAGCCCAGCGCATGACCTCGCGGAACGACTCGGGGTGGCGCCACCAGGTATACGATAACATCCTCCATACGATGCGGGGCTTCATGAGGCGGTCGAAGCGGCGCCCGTATCCCGCGGCGTCGCGGGCGCCTATGACGTAGCCGACGACCTTCCCCCCGTCGTCGGCTACGAAACAGTTCTCGATCTCGTACATGACGAAATACAGGCAGAAGAGGTAGCCGAACAGTCGCCTGTCGTTAAAACGGCCCAGGCCCTCCAGGTCCTCGCCCATGAAGCCCGTATGCCAGCAGACGTCCATGACGCCGGCCGCGTCGCCCTTCCTCGCCGGCCTGATGACGGTCATAGGCTCACGACCCGCCCGCCCGCGCGGGACTCGTGGGCGGCGAAGGCCATCCTATGGCTCATGAGCGCCTCGTCCGCCGGGGACGCTTCCGTCCGTCCCTCGAGTATCTCCGTGAAGCGCTCTATCATGCCGCGGTCTCCTTCCGCGTGGCCGTAGGCGTCCGACCGTACGGGATATCGCGCGCGCCGGCCGTCGCGGTGCCTATGCACCTCGAGGCCGCCGCCGCCGCCGAAGGTCCCGAGGAGGGTTCCCCTCGACCCGTCTATCCGGAGCGTCCTACCCTCGAGGTGGGAATGGCCCTGCATCCTGAGCGTCGCCGTCAGGCCGCCCTCGAAATCGAATATGGTCTCCTGGTGGTCTACCTGGTCGTTATCGCAGGCGTAGACGCAGCGCCCGTACGGGCCCTCGCGCAGGGCGCGCATGACGCCGGCCTCGCTCAGGTCCGTCGTGATAGTCGACGTGGGCCACTCGGGCCAGTCGACGTAGCGCCCGAGGCCGGGCACGAGCCGACAGAGCCCGGGCGCGCGGAGGAGGAGTCCCATCGCGGCGCGTACCGGAGCGGAGCCGGCCTTGCGCAGGGCCAGCTTCATGTGGCGCCCTCGGAGGTAGGTGTCGACGGCGTCGTACTGGCATTCCGCCCGGCAGCCGTCGGTACAGCGCGGCGTGGCCCCGGGAGGCGCGTTCTCCGGCCTGAAATGCGACAGGGCGCCGAACGAGGCTACCCTCAGGGGCCTCCGGCCGGCCAGCCAGGCTATGAGGTCGAGGTCGTGGCAGCATTTCGCCAGTATCATGGGCGAGGCCGACGCGCTGTCGCGCCAATTGCCCCGGACATAGGAATGGGCCATGTGATGATAGGAGACGTTCTCGGCGTGGAAGATGGAGTAGGGCTCGCCTATATCGCCCCGGTCAACGACGGCCTTCGCGGCCTTCCAGAAGGCCGTGTGCCGCAGGACGTGGCAGACGGAGAGCGCTCGGCCGCTTCCGCGCGCCGCCTCGGCGACGCGGGCGCAGTCCGGCTCCGAGAGGGCCATCGGCTTCTCCAGGAGGACGTGGTAGCCGGCCTCGAAGGCGGCCAGGCAGGGCTCGACGTGGAGCCTGTCCTGGGTGGCGACTATACAGCCGTCGGCCAGGCGCGGCTCGGCCAGGAGCTCGGCCCAATCCCGATAGCGCCGCTCGGGCGGTATGCCGTGAAGCCGGGCCGCGCGCTCGCGCCGGGCCGGATCGGGCTCGGCCACGGCTACCACCTTGAGCCTCTCCGGATGGGCCAGCGCGAAGCCCGCGTATATCATGCCGCGGTCGCCCGCTCCTATCAGTACCGCCGTCGCCGCCATCGCCGTGCCTCCCGTCTCCGAGGCGAACGCCTCCCGTCGCCGCGCGCCTATAGTCTAGCATCGTTCAGGAGAAGCCAGTAGCTAAAACGAGCCTTGACTCCTCGGGGTACTTCGCCTATCATCAATGGACATTTTGACGCAATCTGTCAGTTAGGAAAATACAATGAAGCATCCGCGAATAATTCAGGGCGGCATGGGCGTCGGGGTCTCGGACTGGAGGCTCGCGAGGACGGTAGCCATGCGCGGGGCGATGGGCGTGGTATCGGGCACGGCCCTAGACGCGGTGCTCGCGCGGCGACTGGAGCAGGGCGACCTCGACGGCCACATGAGGCGCGGGATAGCGGCCTTCCCCGACCGCGCCGTAGCAGGGCGCGTGCTCTCGGCGTACTATAGGCCCGACGGCTCGCCCGACACCCACGATTTCAGCTCGGCCGCGATGCGCCGGGCCGACGCGCCCGACGCCCCGCGGGCCGACCCGCGCGTCGACGAGCTGACCGTCGTAGCCAATTTCGTGGAGGTCTTCCTGGCCCGCGAGGGCCATGGGGGAGCCGTGGGCATCAACTACCTCGAGAAAGTGCAGCTACCTAACCCGGCGGCCATCTACGGCGCGATGCTAGCGGGAGTCGACTACGTGCTCATGGGGGCGGGCATACCTCTGGAGATACCCGGCCTGCTCGACCGCTACGCCCGCGGAGAAGGCGGCGAGATACGGCTACAGGTCGAGGGCGCGTCCAAGGACGAGCGCTTCTACGCCCGGTTCGATGCCGCCGCGGTCCTCGCCTCGCCTCCCCCGAGCCTCAAGCGCCCCGCGTTCCTGGCCATCGTCTCGTCGTACATCCTGGCCGCGACCATGGCGACGCGGGCGTCGGGCAAGGTGGACGGCATAATCGTGGAGAACCATAGCGCCGGCGGGCACAACGCGCCTCCGAGGGGCGCCCTCGAGCTCGACGGAAACGGGGAGCCCGTATACGGTCCCAAGGACTCGGTCGACTACGCCCGCATGGTAGGGCTGGGCATCCCGTTCTGGCTGGGCGGATCGTACGGCAGGCCGGAGTCGCTGTCCGAGTCCAGGGCCGAGGGGGCCGCGGGCATCCAGGTTGGGACGCTGTTCGCCTTCTGCAGGGAATCCGGGTTGCTACCGGAACTGAAGAAGCGTTTCCTCAAGGCCCTGGAGGCGGGCAAGGCGCTCGTCAAGACCCACCCCGAGGCCTCTCCCACGGGCTACCCGTTCAAGATAGCGGCGCTCGAAGGCAGTCTGTCCGGGGAGGACGTATTCGCCGCGCGGAAGCGCGTCTGCAACATGGGCCTGCTCCGCGAGCTCTTCAAGACGGGTACGGGGACGATAGGCTACCGCTGCCCGGCCGAGCCGGAGGCCGCCTACGAGGCGAAGGGCGGAGACGCCAAGAAGGCGACCAACGCGCGCTGCCTCTGCAACGCGCTCCTGGCCAACATAGGCCTCGGCATGGAATACGCGGGAAGCTATCTCGAGAAGCCGCTCCTGACCGTCGGGAAGCAGCTCGAGTCGCTCCGGCAGCTAGTGAAGCGCTTCGGCCTCGACTACTCCGCCGTCGACGTGCTCGAGTTCCTAGGCCTCGCTCCCGAGGCGGCGTCGTGAGAGGTGACCCGGTAGTCGTGACCGGCTTGGGAGTAGTCTCGAGCGTCGGCGTAGGCGTCGAGGAATTCTGGGAGAGCTGCGCGGCCGGCGTCTCGGGAGCCGCGCGGATTAAGGCCTTCGACCCGACGGGCTTCCATAGCGAGATAGCCTGCGAGGTCAAGGATTTCGATCCGGATCGGCGCATGCCCAAGAAGCAGTCTAGGCGCCTCGCGCGCTTCTCGCAATTCGCCGTCTACGCCGCCGCCGAGGCCGTCGAGGCGGCCGGCCTGGATATCCAGGCCATGGTCCCTTCCAGGATAGGATGCCTCGTCGGCGCGGCCGCCGGCGGCTACGACGTCCTCGAGGAGCAGTACGCCTCGTTCCTAAAGAACGGCCCGAGGAACGGCAACCCGCTCGCCGTGCCCAAGACGATAGCCAACATGGCCGCCTGCGCGGTCGCTATAAACCTCGGCATAACCGGCCCCAACGCGGCGGTCCTGAGCGCCTGCGCGACGGGCGCGCACAACATAGCGCTCGCCAAGATGATGATTCAATCCGGCTACGCCGACGTCGTCGTGGCGGGCGGGGCCGAGGCGGCCATCACGCCCATGGTGGTCGACTCGTACGGCTGCATGGGCGTCCTATCGACCCGCAACGGCGATCCGGCCAGGGCGTCGCGCCCGTTCGACTCCGGCCGCGACGGCTTCGTGATAGGCGAGGGCGCGGGCGTGATGGTCCTGGAGAGCCTCTCCCACGCGACCCGCAGGGGGGCGGCTATCCTCGGCGTACTCGAGGGCTTCGGCATGACAAGCGACGCCCAGAGCATAGCCATTCCCGACCCGGAGGGCCGCTTCGCCGCCGAGGCGATGCGCCTGGCCATCGCCGACGCCGGGCTGGGACCCGGGGACGTGGATTACGTCAACGCCCACGGCACGTCCACGGCGGCCAACGACGCCGTGGAGACCAAGGCGATCCGTCTGGCCTTCGGCTCCCGCGCCGACGCGCTTTCGATAAGCTCGACCAAGTCGATGATAGGCCATACCCTGGGCGCCGCGGGCGCCATAGAGGCCATCGTCGCCGTCCTGTCCTTGCGCGACGGGCTCGTCAGCCCAACCATAAACCTCGAGGATCCCGACCCCGCCTGCGACCTCGATTACACGCCCGGGATCGCCAGGCGCAGGCCGCTCGCCCATGCTATATCCAATTCCTTCGGCTTCGGCGGCCAGAACTGCTCGCTGCTGTTCGGGAAGAGCCCGTAGTGACGCGACAGGCCTCGTTCCGGCCTCATTCCGGCCTCGTTCCGGCCTCATTCCGGCCTCCAGACGTGCCTCATGGCGTATTCGATGGCCTCCGGGACTTCCTCGCCCGATTCGTAACGCTCACGCCAGAAGGCCTCCCCCAGGTCCGCCGCCAGGGCCCTCGTGACGTCGCCGCCAATATCGTCCAGGTAGCATTGGAGGGCTTCGTACCACAGCTCGAAAATCACGGCGCCGCGGCTTAGCCTGAGGGCCTGTATCTCCTTGCGGGTCAGGCCCTTGTACCGTAACGACAGTTTCATGGCGACTCCGGGGAAGGGAGGCCCGCCGGACGGCCGATGCCGCCTGACGGGCCGGAAGGCCCGGGGGTACCGGGCCGGGACGCTCGGCCTAGCGCAGCGTCTTGGCGAAGAAGCCGGAGACGGCGCTCACGGTGTCCAGCTTTACCTGGGGATCGCCGCCGTAGAATCCGTAGCCGTGATCGGCGCCCTTGATAGTAACGAGCTCCACGCCGGAGCTCTTGGCGGCGGCGGCGGCCGACTCGTTGACGACCGGCTCGACTATTATCGTATCCTCGGCCCCCCGCACGTAGATGACGGGTCCCGAATAGGCTCGGATGGCGGCGATGCACTTGGCGGCACCGTTATCCTCGAACCACTTGGCCCCGAGGTCCTGGACCTGGCCGAACGGCGTCGTGAAGACCACGTGCCCCTCGGCGGCGGCCTTGGCGGCCATGGCCGCGTAGGCGTCCGCGCCGCCCATGAAGGAGAACATCGCGTCCGGTCCGTCGGTCGCCACGGGCGCGAGCAGTCCCAGCGCCTTGTAGGAAGCGTTCCCGGTGGAGAGGATGGCGAGCCTGCCGCCCATGCTGTAGCCGAACATGCCGACGCGCCTGGCGTCGATCGGGGCGTTGGCGATCGCGTAGAGCCTGGAAGCCTCTATGTCGGCTAGCATGTTAGTAAGGTTGTTCTGGGTGAAAGGCTCGACGCTCACGCCGCATCCCGGGAAGTCCATCCTGATGCTCGCGATGCCTTCCGCCGCCAGGGCCTCGGCTATGGACGTGAAGCCGCCGTTCTCCTCCTTGCTGCCGCCGTGGCCGTGGGCCATGACGACGAGCGGCACCTTGGCGCCGGAGACGGGCGCCGTCAGCACGGCGGGCACGGCGACGCCCCGGGACATTACGGCCACGGTCCTGGCCTCGAACGGTCCGGGCGCCTGCGCCGCCGGGCCGGAGACGCAGGCGACGAGCGCCGCGGCGAGCGCGACCGCGACCGCGACGGCCGCGAGCTTGGTAACTGCTACGTTTCTCATTATATGCTCCTTACGAAGGACTAAGATCGATGATCGGGGAGGGCCGTCGCTAGAAGACCCTCCTGCGATGATAGCGCCTGAGCGTGACGCTCCATTCCCGTATCGAGGCGACGGCCGAGGCGAGGCGCCCCGAGTCGCCGTCAGGCCTGGAACGCAGCACGACCTGCCTAGCCATATCGGGGCTGCCGCCCTGCTCGTCGTACGCGTCCAGGTACTGCAGCCATTCTTCCGAGCGATCCTCGGAGCCTCCGTCGAGATCCTCTCCCTTGACGACGCACAGCCCTATCCTGCCGGTCAACGAGGAGAAGGAATCCATCACGGCGTCGAAGCGGGGGCTGTGCCCGGGTTCCCAGGCGATCTTGACGAACGGATGATCCGCGGCGGAAAGCATGGACGCCGCGGCCGAATAGGAAGCTAATACCGAGTCGGGCGATACGCCGACGCAAATGGTAATGCCGAACTTGCCGGTCTCGTCGCCAAGGCGCCGCGCCTCGTCTACGAAAGCCGCGGCGTCGGCGTCGGGACAGGCGCCCCTGGGGGCGGACCAGGCGCGGACGAGGGGCGAGTTAAGCTCGCGCGCGGTCGCCAGGACATCGCCGAACGCGGCCCTGTCGTGGGATCCGACGCGGAACAGCGTAGCGTACGAGACGGTGCAGAGCCCCGCCCGGAGCGTCTCGATCATCGTCTCCCTCGCGCAGGGCAGGTCTCCGGGGCGGACGAACCCGTCGTCGGTCCATTCTATGCCTTGGGTTCCGAGCTCTACGGCCGTATCTAGTACCTTTTTTACATCGTCCCCTATGAAGGCCGACGAGGAGAGCGCCGCGTATATCATCGTAAGATAGGATTCTATAGGAAGCCACATCGGATTACAACCGTGACCGGCCTATGAAGCCGCGCCTGCGGCGCCCGCGACCACAATTGACAGGACACCGACCCCATGCTTTACTTTCATCTAGAAAGTAAAGCAGGAGGATACATGAAATATACCGTTCGCCTAGGGGTGGCCTGCCTCGGGAGGACGACCTTCGACGTCGCGGCGGCCCGGATCCAATGGGCCGAGACTAAGAAGGCCCTAGCCGCCCTCGAGAACGTCGTAATCGTGGCGCCGGACGACCTCGTCATAGAACCCGACGAGGCGAGGTCGGCCGCCGACCTGTTCGCGAGGTCCCGCGTCGACGGGCTCGTGATACTCTCTGGCACGTTCCACCTGGGGCACCTCGCCCTCGAGCTGGCCAAGGCCCTGCCCGCTACGCCCATGATGCTCTGGGGCCTGCCCGAGCTGCCCTACGACGGAGGCAAGATCAGGCTCAACTCCGTATGCGGCGTCAACCTCAACGCCTCGAACCTCTACAAGTCGGGCGTCAGGAACTACCACTACGCCATAGGGCCGAGCATAGACGAGGACTGGGTCGACGGCGTCCGCGTCCTCGCGTGCCTCAAGGCGGCCAGGGTCGGCATAGCCGGCTACCGGGCCCACGGCTTCTTCAACCTCTCGGTCGCGGACCCGGCGGTCTACCGCGCCACCGGCGCCATCGTCGACCACTACGAGCTGGACGAGATATGGAGCGCCCCGGCCCCGGACGCCGAGGTGGCGAGGAGGACCGAGCAATACCGGTCGATCTTCGACGTATCCGGGATAAGCGCCGACCAGCTCGCCAAGGTCTCGGCCCTGGCCGTAAGGCTCGACTACGTCATGGAGACGAAGGGGCTCTCGGCGATGGCGATACGCTGCTGGCCCGAATTCGCCGGCCGCTACGGCGTCTCGCCCTGCGCCGCGATGAGCCTCCTCCAGTCGGAAGGCCGCGTCCTCGCCTGCGAGGGCGACGTCGAGGGAGCGCTGTCGATGCTCGCCCACAAGGCGCTCGGGGCGGAGACGCCGTTCCTGTTCGACTTCTCCCAGGTTGACCTCGAGGAGGACTTCGCGCTGTTCTGGCACTGCGGCGTGGCGCCGTGCAACCTCTGGGACGGCCGCTGCGTCCGCTCGCTCGACACCTATTTCGCCGGAGGCAAGGGGGTCACCGCCGATTTCGTCCTCAAGGACGGCGACCTGTCGATCGTGCGCCTCGACTCCGTGGACGGCAAGTACAGACTCTTCATACAGAACGCCCGCGCGGTGCCCATGGAGAAGCTCCTCAAGGGCACCTACATGAAGGCCAGGTTCGATAGGCCGGTGGCGGACGTGCTCGACCTCGTCGTAAGGAACGGTATTGCCCACCACGCGTCCGTGGTATATGGTGACTACCTCCGGCCCCTGCGGCTCGCCGCGAGCGCGGCCGGATGGGAGGTCATCGAGTGATACGACTAGAGGCCGCCGAGGACGGATTCGCCGTATACCTCGACGGGCGCAGGGCGCTGGTCCATTCCGGCCGCGCTCCCCTCCTCGAGCTCGGCTCCGCCGAGCCGGCTATACGTCAGCGCAAGGGCGGCTTTACGATTCGCCAGAAGAAGCGTACGCGCGTGAAGGCCAAGGCCTGGAAGCAGGTCTCGGCCCGGGACGACTTCATAGACGTCGAATTCGAGGGCCTGATCCGCATGACCGTCAGGGAATCCGCCGGAGCCCTCCGCATCACCTTCTCGCGCTACGACTCGTCGTATAACCGGTTCCTCTTCAGGCTCCCCGCCTCGCAGGGCGAGAGCGTATTCGGGTGCGGGGAGCAGTACTCGAGGCTCGACCTCAAGGGCAGCCGCGTGCCGCTCTGGTCGGAGGAGCAGGGCGTCGGGCGGGGCAAGGACCTCATCACGCTGGCGGCCGACCTATGGGGCGGCGCCGGCGGGAACTGGCACACGACCTACTTCGGCCAGCCGTCCTTCGTCACCAGCGATCGGTCCTACGCGCACGTCAATACGACGGCCTACTGCGTCTTAGACTTCAGGCGGCCGAGGGTAACCACGCTGTCGTCGTGGGCCGTGCCCGAGGAGCTGGTCGTCGGGTTCGCCGACGACGCCCCCTCCGCGGTAGGCGCCCTGTCCGCCCTCGTCGGCAGGCAGCCCAAGCTCCCCTCGTGGACCTGGGACGGCGTATGGCTAGGCGTTCAGGGCGGCGCGGCCGAGATACGCGGCAAGCTCGACTCGGCCAAGGCCGCGGGCGTCAAGGTCGGCGCGGTCTGGGCCCAGGACTGGTGCGGCAGGCGCGTCACGAGCTTCGGCAAGCAGCTCCAATGGGACTGGATCCACGATAAGGCCCTCTATCCCGAACTCCCCGACGACATCGCGAGGCTCCGTCGCGAGGGAGTGAGGTTCCTGGGCTACATTAACCCCTTCCTCTCCGTCGAGGGGGCGCTCTACGCCGAGGCCTCCGCGGCCGGCTACTGCGTACGGCGGCAGGACGGGACGGATTACCTCGTCACGGTCACCACCTTCCCCGCGGCCATGGTCGACCTCTATAACCCGGCGGCCTTCGCGTGGATCAAGTCAGTCATCAAGCGAGAGATGCTGGGCATCGGCATGGCGGGCTGGATGGCCGACTTCGGGGAGTACCTGCCCGCGGACGCCGTCCTGCACGGGGGCCGCGATCCCCTGCTCGCGCATAACGAGTACCCGGTGCTCTGGGCCAAGGCCAACGCCGAGGCGATCAAGGAGGCGGGCAAGGAGGGCGAGGCGGTATTCTTCCTGCGCTCCGGCTGGGCCGGCTCGTCCAGGCACGCGCCGGCGTTCTGGGCGGGCGACCAGCTGGTGGACTGGAGCCTCACGGACGGACTCCCCAGCGTCATCCCCGCGGCGCTATCGCTGGGCTTCTCCGGATCGGGCGCCTGGCACAGCGATATAGGCGGATATACGACCGTGGCGTGGATAAAGCGCTCGAGGGAGTGCTTCATGCGCTGGGCCGAGCTCGCCGCGTTCACGCCCATCATGCGCACCCACGAGGGCAACCGGCCCGAGTCTAACGCCCAGTTCTGGTCCGATCCCGCCATCCTGGCCCACTTCGCACGGATGAGCGCCATCTGGACGGGACTGGCCCCTTACCACTCCGAGGCCATGGCCCAGTACGCTGCCGACGGCGTCCCCCCGATGAGGCATACCTGGCTCCACTACGAGGACGAGCCGGGACTCAGGCGCCTCTCATACCAGTACCTGTACGGCAGGGACCTGCTCGTCGCGCCTGTCACCAAGCCGGGGAAAGAGCTGTCGGTCGCGTACCTGCCCGCCGATCATTGGGTGCACCTGTGGACGTCCAGGGAGTTCAGGGGCGGCGAGGTTACGATAGAGGCGCCGCTCGGGTACCCGCCCGTATTCTACCGGGCGGAATCGCCGTGGGCCAGCCTCTTCGAGGGCCTGCGGAGGTCGGTCAAGAAACTCTGACCGGGGAGAGGAGCGAACGATGGCCGCGCTGACTAGGATTCGAGGGAACGCAGGCGCAGCGATTCTTGCCGCGCTCCTGGCTATCGCCGTAATTTCTTGCGGCGGCGATAGAACAAGGATAAAGAGCCTGGCCGACGAGGGCCTGGGGTACTGGGCGCGCTTAGACGAGGCGACGTACGTCTATAGGATAAGCGACGCGAATAAGGAGAAGCTATACGTCGGCGGTACCGGCGCGCTCGGAACGAAGAGAGACGAGAAGCTGCTGCTCGGCATCGCCTACATCAACGATATAGATAGCGGCTTCATCGGCACGGGGACGAACGGTTTCAGCCTCAACCTTCAGAGCGAGGATACCTTGATCGAGGGCAGGGACAGGGATTACCTCATTCGATTCATAGAGTATAAGGATATCTACTTCCCCGAATCGATCAAGATACTCGAGAAACGGCGATGACGCCCCCGCCCTAGGGACGTCGCGACCCGCGGCGGCCCTAGGGGAGGCGCTCGACTAGCACGACGGCCTGGGCCTCCACGGCCTCGAGGCGGCCGACCGGGCCGACGCCCTCGTGCGTCTTGGCCTTGACCGATACGGCCCCGACGGGAAGCCCGAGCGCCTCGGCTATCGAGGCGCGGATGTCGTCGATCAGCGGGGCCAGCCTAGGCCGCTCAAGGATCACCGTGGAATCCACGTTGACGACGCGCCATCCCGCCTCGGCGAGCAGCTGGACGGCTCGCCCTACGAACAGCCTGGACGGAACGTCCTTCCAGCGGGGATCGGATGGCGGGAAATGCCGGCCTATGTCGCCCGCGGCGACCGAACCGAGCATGGCGTCGACGATGGCGTGGTAGAGGACGTCGCCGTCCGAGTGGCCCAGCTCCCCGAGCTCCGACGGGACCTCGACGCCGCCGAGCACGAGCTGCCTGTCCGGCGACAGCCTATGCACGTCCCAGCCCTGGCCTATCCGGACGCTCACGGCAGGTCCTCGGGGAAGGTTATCTTAACGTTATCGCGCTCGCCGTCCACGACGGCGACTGAGCCGCCCGCCATGGACCATATCTCCGCGTCGTCGGTCGCCTTAGAGGCCGACGAGCCGGCCCACAGGTAGGCGGCGAGGAGGCCGCGGTACTGGAAGCCCTGGGGCGTCTGCACGGCGCGCAGGGACGAGCGCTCCAGGCTCTCGGCCACGGAGCCGTCGGCACGGACGCGCTTGATAGTGTCGGTCACGGGAACGCCGGGCACGCAGGCGCCCGAGCGCGCGGTCTCCGCGAGGACGCGCCGCGCGAGCTCGAGGCCGACCCTGGGCCTCGCCGCGTCGTGCACGAGGACGTACTCAGGATCGACCGAGCGTAGCGCGAGCAGTCCCGCCTTGACGCTATCGGCCCGCTCGGCGCCGCCTTCCGCGAAAATGAGCCGGGGGCCGGCGCGGCTCGCTAACTCGTCGCCGAGCGCGGCCCGCGCCTCCGCCTCGCCGTCCGGGGGGACGAGGACCACCACGGCGGCGCATTCCTGCATGCCGAGGAAGAGCCGTACGGAGTGCGATATGACCGGGAGTTCTCCGAGGAGCCTATACTCCTTCTTGACGCCGCCGAAGCGGACGCTCCTCCCGGCGGCCGCCACGACCGCCGCGAAACGCACGCCCTAGCCTTCTAGCCGCGCGCGTATCAGGTCGGAGATATCGTCCTTGGACTTGCCCAAGGAGAACGATACCTCGTCCTGGAGGAGATTGAGGGCCGAATCGTATAGCTTACGCTCGAGTATAGGCAGTTCCTTTATCTTCGAGCGGTGGTACAGGGAGCGTACCACGCTCGCTATGTCCATCACCGACCCCTTCTTGAGGAGGTCGAGGTTCATCTGGTACCGCAGCTTCCAGTCGGACGGAATCGGCGCGTATTCCTCGGAGATGAACTCCAGGGCTCGCTCCGCCTCGGCCACGGGCACGATCGGCCGTATCCCGAGGTCGCGGGCTTTGTCCACCGGGACCATGACGGTCATGTCGGAGAACTCGAGGTAGATGATATAGTAGAGGACGCTCGTTTCCTTGAAGCGCTTTTCCTGGATCTCCACGATCCTTCCGACGCCTTGGCTTGGATAGACGATACGTTGATCTACGCCGAATTCAGTGGCTTGGGGCATACTCATACAGCCTTCGATTCTACTCCGGCGAGACGATAAAGTCAAACCGGAGAAAAACCGGGTTCTAGGTACGGGCGCCGGCCTTGCCGAACAGTTCCCACATCAGTATGGCGCCGGCGGCGCCGACGTTCAGCGAGTCGACCCGGCCCGCCATCGGGACTACTACCCGCTCGTCGCACGCGGCGACGACGTCGGCGGGGAGGCCCCAGCCCTCGTTGCCGAGTACCAGCGTGACGTGGCGGCCGCCGGCCCTTCCCGGCGCGGCGCGGGGCTCGAGCGCGCCGGGTACCAGGGCCGCCGCCGCGAGCAG
>JAHIWG010000174.1 GCA_018816345.1 Spirochaetota bacterium
CAGGGCCATCTCCGTATGGGCGAACGCGGCGCCTATCGTCTCGGTGCGCTGTCCTGCCGCCCCGTCGTCGAGGCCGTTCCTCCACGACTCGTGCTGGAACGCGGTCGCGAGGAGCATCGCGTCGTCGCCGCTCGCGCCTGCTAGGCTCGAGTCGAAATGGAACACGCGGTTGCCCTCGTCGGTTCTCGTCGTCTCGGCCTCGAGCTTATTGCCGTCGGCGTTCGAGCGGTCGTAGGATACGGTATCCTTGCCCAGCAGCACGCGCCACATCATGTCCTCGCCTAAGTCGTCGCCGAGGGCGTAGTTGGCCGCGAGCGCGAAGCCTTCTCCTGAGTCCCGTCCGCCGTACTGGTTCCGCAGCATGGTATCCGCCACGACGCCCTTCCCGAGCTTGTACAGGTTGCCGCCGAGGTTCATGCCGCCCATGCCTAGGCGTCCAGTCATGCCCTTGCTAGAGAAGTTGAGCTCGAACAGTCCAGCGCCGGAAAGCCTGTCTATGGCCCCGTTCATCTCGGCGGTCTTCTCCCCGTCCCATCCGTCCTGGGTGAATCCTAGGATCTGGCCTGCGTCGAGCAGTGCCCCGAGGTTCGCTATGTTGATCGTAATGCCGCCCATGTCGTCGAAGGCGTTCACGGCCTGCGATCCTAGGTCGCCCCATCCGTTCTCCAAGATGCTCGAGCCTAGGTAGACCCCGTACTTGGCGGCCTGGCCCGCGACGTCGCCGGCTATGTTGGCCGCGGCTTCGTAGAAGCCGCCTTCGAGGCCTTTCATGCCCCCGGCTACGCCGCCGGAGACGAGGCTGCTCGCGAAGGCGCTCGCGTAACCGGCCAGGGCGCCCTTGCCCACGAGGCTGTCTCGTATTACGTCGCCGTTCATGCCGAATCCGGATATATTCCCGTCGTCGTCGTAGTTGAACTCGAAGCTATTGATCATTCCGCCTATCATATTATTAGCGAAGCCGGATCCTACGACGCTTACGGCCTTCTCGAGCAGCGTCCCTCCGCCGGGCAGTCCTCCGGGCGTAAGGGCCTTGACAGCTACCTGTTTTCCGAATGACAGGAGCCCTTCCTGCCACGACATCTGGCTGTTACCTACGTCGAGAGCGGTAAAGAGAGCGTCGTCGGCTAGGTTCATGACGGCGGAAATCAGCTGGCCGCCGGGGATGGCCATCGTGGCGACCGTTATGCCCATGTCAATGACGCCGCGCATGGTCGGGGCCTTGATGAGGTCGCCGGAATCGTCCCAGAGGCGCTTGGAGTAGCCGGGGAGGTTGGCTTCGCCCCAGCCTTTGCCTTCGAGCATGGAGTTGTAGATGAACTGGCCCATGATGGTGCCCATCTGGCCTAGGCCCTGGAACTGGATGTTGCCTTCGGCGTCCCAGGCCTTATCGGCGTCTACGTCGACTTTGTCGGAGAAACCGGGGGCGTAGCCGACGTGCGCGCCGAACTCGCCGGGGGAGAGGTCCACGCCGCGGGTCAGGGTGTGCTTTACGTATGTGGGGATTCGCGCGGGCTCTTCTTCGGCTCCTTCGCCGTCGGGGCCGCGGCGGCCGCCCGTCCTCGCCTGGGTCGCGACCTCCTCGTAGACGGTCTCTATCCACTCTATCTGTTGGGTGAATTTCTGCTCTATCTTGGTCTTGTCGGTCTGTTCGCCTTGGAACTTGCCGTCTATGGATTCGCCCGCGTAGTAGTCCACGCCTTTCTCGTTGTGCGTAAGGCCTTCGGGGATCATGAAGGTGGAGAGGTCCTCATCGTCTCCGAAGATAGCCTTGGTACGCGTCTCTATCTTATTCATGACCTTGTCGAGGAGCTGGTCTAGGGCGTCGGAGCCTAGGGTTAGGAGGGCGTCCTCGTTGACGCTCGTTTCCTCGGCGATCTTCAGGTCTAGGTTGGTGAAGTAGTCGTATGTCTTGACGCTGACGCGCTTGGTTATGAGGCCGGTGACGGCGGAGCCTACGACGGCGTCCTTGACGTAGGCGGCGCCCGAGCGTTCGTAGCCGGCGTCGGCGAGGGTGCCGTTAAGGGAGCGGTCTACGCCGGCGTTGGCCTCGGTCACCTGATCGGTTATCTGCTTCTCGGCGGCGCGCGCCTGGTCGAGCATGCGCTCGTATTGGAGTATGAGGGTCCGCTTGCGTAGTTCCTCGTCGTCGGCTGTCTGGCCGTCCTTTATCTTCTGGAGGAGGTCGGCGCTGGTGTACTGGTCGGGGTCGAGGGCGGTGAATATCGCGGGCTTGAACATGGAGATGCTGCGGTTCAGGCTGTCGGCGTTCTCTAGGAGCTTCGAGAGGAGGGTGAGGTCGAGGGCTTCGCCCAGGAGCTCGTCGGGGTCCTTGGCGCTCTCCATGTCGGTTACGATGACGTCGGCGCCGGCGGCGTCTATGGCGGCCTGGGTCGACTGGCCGAAGTTCTCGAGGACGTCCTGGTCGCCTATCATGGCGGACTGGGCTGTCACGGTCCTTACCCAGGTCTCCTTGTCCTTGAGGAAGTCGAGGTATTTGTCGTTCCACGATCCGCTCTTGGTGTCGTAGGAGTCGCGGGTGTCGCCGAGCCAGGTTTCGTAGTTGGTCTTGAGCTTCTTCTCTCCGTCGGTCCATTCCATCTGGCCGCGGGCCAGGATGGCGCGCATCTGGAGCTTCCACTGCTGCTGGCGCTCGGCGAGGTCGAGGCGGAGGAGGTTGAATTCCACGATCGCGGGCTGTGGCCGCGATCGTATAGGGTGAACCCGCATCGCCGTCTGCGCGGCGATACGGGGAGTATTGTTCAACCGGACTCGCGGAACTCGCCGGTTAACTCCGGGTAGGCTATCGACCGAGAGATGGTTCGTCGATGTCTTTGGGCGCCTCGCGCCGGCGTTCTGCGATCCTGCCACCTGGATATTCTAGCACGGTATGGCTCGTTGTCTAGATAACGTCAACATACTTTCGCACATTTGCGGCGGCGCCCCCATCCGGTTATCGCGGGCTACGCGTCCAGGATCTCGACGGTGACCATGCCGTTGAGCCTGCTCATG
>JAHIWG010000175.1 GCA_018816345.1 Spirochaetota bacterium
GCGGCGGCGAGCTCGGCCTCTCCCGCCCCCGTAGCCGCGGAGACGCCTATCCACGACTCGGGAACCGGCGCGGCGGCCGGGTCGTCGACCTTGTTCCAGGCCCTCAGCGCCCCCGGATTGGCGGCGACGAAATCCTCGTCCTCCCGCGAGAGCCCCCGCGTCGCGTCGACCACGTAGACCACGAGATCCGCGGCCTCGGCGAGGAGCATGGTACGCCTGACGCCCTCCGCCTCCACCGGGTCGGCGCTCTGGCGCACGCCGGCCGTGTCGACGAGGCGCACGGGCAGGCCGCCCAGGTCGAGCTCCGCCTCGAGGTAATCGCGGGTGGTACCGTGGGCGCTCGAGACTATCGCCCTCTCTTCCTTTAACAAACGGTTGAAGAGCGACGACTTGCCGGCGTTCGTCCGGCCGGCGAGCGCCACCGTCGCGCCGTCGCGAAGGGCTCGGCCTACCGCGTAGCTGCCCGCTAGGCGCAGGCAGCCCTCTCGGGCGGCCCTTATCGCCGGCAGCTCGACGACAATATCCTCGGGGCTCTCGTCCTCGCCGTAATCGAGGCGCAGGGCGAAGGCGGCCGCTACGCGCAGGAGCCGCTCGCGTATCGAGGCGAGCTCCCGCGACAGCCCGCCCGAGAGGCGGGAAAAGGCGTCGGAACGGGCGGCGGCCGTCCGCGCCGATACGAGCTCGCCTACGGCCTCCGCCCGCGCCAGGTCAAGCTTCCCGTTATAGAAGGCCCGGAACGTGAATTCGCCGGGCAAGGCGCCGCGGAAGCCGGCCGCCTTAAGGGCCGCGAGCACGCCCTCCACCGCGGCCTGGCCGCCGTGGCACATGACGTCGACGCCGTCCTGGCCGGTATAGCTGGCGGGAGACCTGAACGCCAGCGCCACGACCTCGTCGACGGCCCGGCCGTCGGGTCCCGTAACGGCGCCGTAGACGGCCGCGTGGCCGGGCGACGACCTGAGAGCCTCGGGCCTGGAAAAGACCCCGGCCAGCCTATCGATCGAGCCCGGCCCCGCGACCCTGACGACGGCCAGGGCCCCCGTGCCGGGGGGCGTAGCGAGCGCGGCTATATCGTCTTCTATATCGAGGTATCCCTTTGCCATTCGCCGAACGATACTGCGCGGAGAGCCCCCGCGGCAAGGCCGGCGCCAGCGGGCGCCCAAGGTAGCGCACCGGGTAGGGGTAGCGCGCCGGGTTGACACGCCGCGACTTATTTGATACTCTTTTATCGATACTTAGTATCATTAAAGACGCACATAGCGCGTCGATATTGGCCTCCGTAGAGGCCGCGCTCGTCATCCCCCCGACGCCGCGCGGCCTCTTTTTCATTGCCACGGAAAGTATGGAGTCGTATACTGCGCCTGATGGTAGAACCTATAAGAATTTCATTGCCGACGCTCAGGCGCTTGCCGCTCTACAAGCGAATCCTCGAGGAGAAAGCCGCCGCCGGCGAGGAGTGGGTAAGCTCCGACAGCCTCGCGAGGAGGCTCGGCCAATGCGCCGTCCAAGTCCGCAAGGACCTGGCCCAGGCCGGGATCGTCGGCAGGGCCAAGTACGGCTTTCCCGTCGGGCTCTCGGTCTCCGCCATAGAGGCGGCGCTCGGCGCCGAGGAAACGCGGGACGTGTTCATCATTGGCGCGGGGCCGATGACCGAGGCGGTGCTGGCCGACGAGGGCCTCCCCGCCCACGGGTTCAAGGCGGTGGCCGTATTCGAGCCGGATCCGACGCTCGTAGGCGCTTCGGTGGGCGCCTCGGGCCTGCGCGCCCTGCCCATGTCAAAGCTCGCCGACCTATCCAGCCGTATGGGCGTTAGGATGGCGGTACTGACCGTCGGCTCGCCCTGGGCCCAGTCGGTCGCGGACGGGCTCGCGGGAAGCGGTATCCTGGCTGTGCTAGACCTTTCTCCGGTGCACCCCCAGTTCCCGGTCGGCGTTCGATCCGCGAGGGCGGACTTCGGGGCTGCCATCGCCGCGCTGGCGGCGGGACTCGCCGATTAGGCCCGGGGAGCATCCCGCATCGTCGTTTCCCGCGCTTAAACTTCTCGCCTGCTACATCCCGCACTCGCAAAACGCACTCGTCTGTTCTATACTAAGGCATCTAAATTAGTAGCTACACGGTAGGAGGAACGATGAAACGTTCGCTAAAGGCGGCCATAGCCGCGTTCTTGGTAATCGCCGGGTCGGCCCAGGCCTTCGCCCAGCCCCAGGTCAGCGAGAAAAAGGAAATAGCCATCTTCTCGCTCGGCTTCTACGGCTGGGATATACCGAAGGAGACCCTAGGGACCATCGACATCGATATCCAACGGGTATTCCTCGACCTTGGCCGCTTCACCATCTTCGGCATGGAGAAGCGATTCTCCACGGGGGACGTCGACCAGTTCATCACCGTCCTCAAGCAGATGAAGGAGTCGACCTTCGTCCTGCCCGAGAAATACCAGTTCGGCGAGGCCTTCCTGACCGAGGCCGACTTCAACAAGCTCGTGGGGGCCTTCATCATCGCCGTGCCCGTCGTAACGAGCTATAACAGCCAGTTCGTCGATCAGAAGGAATGGCGCACGGATATCAAGACCAACGTCAGCTTCATAAACGTGGCCGACGGAACGATGATAGGCATAGCCAACGTGGAGACCCAGGGCACGAGTCGCGAGACCCAGTACAAGTCCATCCAGGAAGCCATCGGCGGCATCCCCTCGCAGATGCAGTTCGAGATACGCAAGATATCGGCGTTCCAGAACGTCACCCGCGTGCTGGCCTCGGGCTTCGGCGGAGTCGACCTCCAGCTCGGCACCAACATGGGCATCAAGAAGGGCGACGAGTACGCGGTCATCCAGAGCGACACCCTGGAGGGCTTCCTCGACGAGCGCGAGGTCGGCCTCCTCGTGATCAAGGACGTGGGCTCGACCCGCTCCAAGGGCACGATACTCTATTCCTCCATACCGGTGGTCAAGGACGTCCAGCTTCGCGAGATCCCGAGGCTCGGTACCGACGCCGCGGTCTACGCGCACTCGTATAGCTACTTCGAGGGCCTGGGCCCGAGCTTCGTGGTCGGCCTTCGAACCGAGCTGACGCGCGGCTTCTACGACCTTCGTCCCTACGCCGCCGTGCAGATGGTATTCGACGACGACATGCTCTTCCCCCTCAACGCCATAGTCGGCGGACAGTACAGCCTCTTCATACGCAGGATAGAGCTGGGCGCCAGGGCCGGCGTGGGCGGCTCTACCAACATAATAGTCAAGCTGATCCAGAACGAGTTCTCGACCACCGACGACGAGTGGTTCACGCATTACGGCGTGTCTGGCGGCGCCTACGTATCGTATCTGGTGACCCGGGACTTCAAGGTCTTCGTCGAGGCCCAGGCCGACTACATGATCGGCATCCTCGACTCGCTAGGAGGCTCGTTCAGCTCCTACGGCGGCTACCAGCTAGGCCTCGGCGCCACGTTCAAGCTCTAGGCCGGGACGGCGAGCGAAACATGGACGATACCGACATACGGGGCCTCTCGGCCCAGGACGCCCGAGCCTACGCCCTCGAGTTCCTTACGGCCCTCAAGGGCCTGGAGCGTGACCTGGCGGCCCTCGGCGACGAGATTTCTACGTGGGCCAAGCGCGTGGAGCTCGCCGCGTCCAAGGGGGCGGCGGAGCTCGAGGCCGCGGCGCGCGCCAAGCTGGACGAGCTAGGCGCCAAGCGCGCGGGGCTCGAGGCCGAGCGCGCCGATATAGCGGCCAAGGTCGCGCGCATACGGGAGCGGCTGCCGATGGCGGGGGCCTCCGAGCGCTCGGTGGACCCCGACCTGCTCCTGGCCCAGCTCAGGATGGCCGCGGGCCAGGATCCAGACGAGTCCGAGGGCGACGGATCGGCCAAGCTAGACTCCGACCTGGCCGCCCTAGGCGCGGACGACGCGCTGGCCGCTCTTAAGAGAAAACTAGGAGAAGGGAAGAACGCGTAACATCATGGACAAGCTACTACCGCTTCCCGAGCGCGACAGGCCGCTAGTCTTCGCCCATCGAGGGCTATCCAGCGAGGCTCCCGAGAATACCATGGCGGCCTTCAGGCTCGCCAGGGAAAAAGGCGCGCCCGGCGTCGAGCTGGACATCCACCTGACGGCCGACGGCCGGCTTATAGTCATACACGACCATACTACCAACCGAGTGGGTCCGGGGACTTCGCTTACCATCGAGGACTCGACGACGGCCCAGATCAAGGCCGTGGACGTAGGCTCGTGGATGGATCCCCGCTTCTCGGGCGAGCGGGCGCCCCTGCTCTCGGAACTATTCGAAGAACTAGGCGACGACCTGTACTTCGACATAGAGATAAAGAGCGGCAAGGCGGAGGACAAGGGCCTCGAGGCGGCGTTCGCCAAGTTGCTCGCGGACTTCCGGTACGGAGCCGAGCGCGTCGTCGTCTCCAGCTTCAACCCCATCGCCATTAAGCGCTTCAAGAGCCTCTGCCCCAGAGTCCCGACGGGCATCATCTATTGCATAGACGAAGGCGTCCCGCCCTATCTCAGGCGCGGCGAGGGCCGGTGGATAGGCCGCGCCGACTTCCTGAAGCCTAAGTATACCCAGGCCACCAAGGCGGGCGTCGCCTTGGGCCGGCTCGTGGGCGGCCGTAAGGTCATCCCGTGGACCATAGACGACCCGGCCGAGGCGGCCCGCGTCCTGACCATAGGCTGCGAAGGCGTCATCTCAAATATGCCTCACAGGCTCGGCCTCCCGGGCTTCGCGAACGGCTAGCTTACGCGCCCGAGGCGCCGCCCGCGCGGGCGGCGCCTTTTTTTATAGCGAGAATAGCTGTATATTCTTCGCGCGGGCCTTCCGTTTCGCCGTACGGGATACGGGGAGCCGCGGAAAGGACTTTACATGAGCGACGATACGGGATTGACGCCCGCCGCGAGCGGGAAACCAACTAAGAAAGCGGCCTCGCTAAGCGGGCCGAGGCAGAAGATTTTCAACGTAGTAGGATGGCTGGCCTTCGGGCTGCTCCTGCCGCCGGTCTTGACGATGCTCAAGCTACCGGCCCTCCAGGATTTCATGACCGCGAGGCTCGGCGGATGGGGCTCCCCCGTAGCCCTCGTCGTATACTTTTACGCCGTCCTATTCCTCCGGGTATTCTTCGGCTCCGACCAGCGCTACGGCCCCGTGCTGCTCGGATACGCGCTCAGCTTCCTGTACTTCAGCAACGCACTCGACATAGGCTTCATGCGCTGGCTCTACGACCTCGCGCACCGATTGCCCTTCCTTTCCTACGACGCTATGAGCCTAATCGCGGGCATAGTCGTGGTATTCCTGGCTAACGCCTTGTCGGGAGCCAAGAAGGCTCATTGGGTAGTCGACGTCATAGCCCTCGTCCTCCTGCCCGCCGGAGCCCTCGTTGCCGCGGGGATATACCTCCCGGGCCTCCTCGGGCTCTAGACTCCTCGGACTCTAGACTCCTCGGGCTCGAGCCCTACGCTGGCTATCCTCGGCACGGGGAGCTATGATTAGCGTATGGCGGACGCGAGCGGGAAGGCTAACGAAGGCATACGGCTCCTCGAGAGAGGCCTCTACGACGAGGCCGCTCGGGCTTTCATCCAGGCCCGGCTCCTGGATCCGCGCTCTCCGGAGCTCGCCTTCGACCTGGGCCTGGCGCGCCTGCGCGAAGGCAGGCTCCGCGACGCGAGGGCCGCCTTCGAGGACGCGCTCGCTCTCGGGGGCGAGGAGCCGGACCTGCTCGCGAATCTCGGGCTCGCACTCTTCGGGCTCGGCAAGGTCGAGGAGGCCGAGGCCCGCTTCCGCGGGGCCCTCGGGCTGGACCCTAAGCATCCCGAGGCCGCCAACGACCTGGGAGTCCTCATGTTCAGCTTGGGCCGCTACGCCGAGGCCCGCGAGCTGTTCATGCGGGCCGTCGCCTCCCGCGACGATTACCTCGACGCGTGGTTCAACCTCAGGGACGCCTGCGCCGAGCTAGGCCTGGAAGACGAGAGGACGAGCGCGGCATCCAGGGTCGAAGAGCTGGAAGGAGGCGATCGATGAAGGCGGGCGACGCGATTAACGGGGCATACCTGCTTAGGGAGCGATTAGGCAAGGGGCCGTTCGGCGAGACCTGGGCGGCCGTGGCCGGGGACGCGTGCGCGAGGGCCGCTCCGGGGTCGGAGCTGGTGCTCAAGGCCCTGGCCCTCTACGACGCGCCGGATTGGAAGGCCCTCGAGCGCATCGAGAACGAGGCGGCGGCGCTCAAGGCGATGTCTCACCCGGCGGTCCCGCGCTACGTCGACTCGTTCAGGCTGGACGGCCCGGCCGACGGCGCCTTCGCGCTGGTCATGGAGCGCGTTCCCGGCCGCAGCCTGGCGGCCGAGGCCGAGAGCGGCCGCCGCTTCACCGAGGCCGAGATAGAGGCCCTGCTCGCCCAGCTGCTCGACGTCCTCGCCTACATCCATTCGCTCAGGCCGCCCATAATACACCGCGACGTGAATCCGAAGAACATAGTGCTACGCCCGGACGGCACCCTGGCCCTCGTGGATTTCTCGGGCGTCCAGGACGCGGTCAGGCTCGCGTACCGCGACACCTCGACGATGCTCGGCACGGCCGGGTACGCGCCGCTCGAGCAGGTATCGGGCAGGGCCACGGTCCGTTCCGACCTCTATGCCGCCGCGGCGACCGCCGCCTTCCTGCTGACCAGGAAGCATCCCTCCGACCTTCCGCTGGCCGGCATGCGCATCGATCCGGGCGCCCTGGTCGAGCTGTCCCCAGCGCTGGAATACGTCCTGGGCGCGTACCTGGAGCCCGACGAGTCTAGGCGGAGCCTCCCCCCGACGGTCGCCGCCGCCGCGCTACGAGGCGAGTCGCCCGTCCCCGGCCCGTCCCCGGCCGAGCCGGCGCCGGCCGCGGGCCCCGCCCCAGGGACACGCCTCCCCGCCGCGAGCGAGCCGTTCGGCAGGCTAGCCGAGCGGCTCGTCAGGACCCTCGAATCGAGGATAGGCGACGCTCGCGTCGACGAGGTCCCCGAGCCGTCCTTCGGCGACGAGCCGGGAGGCGCGCCAACCCGGGGAACGGGCCCGGCGGCTACGGCGACGCTCCCGAGCGACAGCAAGGTTACGATATCGTCCAGCCCGGAACTGCTCAGCCTGACGGTGCCGCGGGCCGGGCTCAGGAACCCCGCCCTCTGGTTCTCCGGCGGCTTCGCCGTGTTCTGGTTAGGATTCGTCGCCTTCTGGACGTTCTCCGCCCTCGCCATGGGAGCGCCTATATTCTTCGCGATGTTCTCGCTGCCGTTCTGGGCCGTAGGCGTATTCCTTATAAGGACGCTCTTGAAGCCTGCCCTGAGCGCGGTCTCCGCCAGCCTGACGCCAGAAGGCGGCCTCGTCCTCGAGGAGCGCTTCATAGGCAGGCCCCGCGTCAGGTCGTGGCCGCTATCGGATATCGGCTCCTGCCGAGTCGAGGACTCGCCCGTCAGCCAGAACGGGAAGCGGGAACGCGACGTCGTGCTGGAGACGGGAGCCAGGACCGTCCGCTTCGGCAGGGCGCTATCGGAGCGCGAGCGGAAGGCGATAGCAGCCTCCGTCTCTGCATGGCTGGCCGCGGCCCGCGGGTCGCGCCCCGGATAAGGCTCTTTAAGGCTCTTATAGACAGCATGATTGACGGGATTTAAACATTCCGCTTTCTTGAGGGACACAATGGGTATATACTTTATACCCCTCTCGGGATATCCGAGAAGAGCCAAGTAAGGAGGAACCAATGCGAAAGACATCCAGGACGATTCTCGCGTTGCTCGCCACGCTCGCGATCGTAGCCTCGATCGCCTCGTGCGCGCACCCGTTCGAGAAATTCGCCGAAACGCCGCTTAAGATCACCTTCATAGAGACGACCGACGTCCACGGGGCCATATTCCCGTACGATTTCATCACCGGAAAGGCCCTCAGCACGTCCATGGCCCAGGTAGCCACGCTCGTCGCCGAGAAGCGCGCCCAGGGAGAGGTCGTGCTGATGGACGACGGCGACGTGCTCCAGGGCCAGCCGACCGTCTACTACTACAACTTCCAGAAGACCGACGTCCCGCACATCTGGGGAGAGGTGCTCAACTACCTCCAGTACGACGTAGCGAGCGTCGGCAACCACGACATCGAGGCGGGCCACCCCGTCTACGATAAGCTCGTCAAGGAAGTCGCCGCGCCGATGATATGCGCCAATATCGTCAAGACGGGCACCGACGAGCCGTATTTCCCGCCCTACGCCGTCGTCACCAGGCAGGGAGTCAAGATAGCGATCCTCGGCCTGACCCAGCCCAAGCTTACGGAGCAGCTGCCCAAGGCCTTCTGGGAAGGCATGGACGTCCTCGACATGGTCGACACCGCCAAGAAGTGGGTGCCGATAATCCAGGAGAAGGAGAAGCCGGACGTGCTGATCGGCCTCTTCCACGCCGGCGTCGACTGGACCTACGGCGGCCAGACCGCCGACACGCCCAGGAACGAGAGCGCCAGCCAGCTCGTCGCCGAGCGAGTCGCCGGCTTCGACGCGATCTTCGTCGGCCACGACCACGCAGGATGGGAAGGCAAGGGCTACGACCCCGCCACCAAGTCCAAGAACGTCGACGTCAAGGACCCGTCGGGCAAGGTAGTCCCGATATACGGCGGACTCGCCGGCGCCGGGGCCGTGCCCGTCGTCGAGGTAAGCCTGCTCTGGGACAAGGCCTCCAAGTCGTGGACCAAGACCGTCTCCGGCGCGCTGACCCCGCTCAAGGACGTCCCCGCCGATCCCGCCTTCCTCGCGAAATTCGAGCCCGCCAAGGCCGAGCTGATGGCCTGGGTCGAGCGCCCCATAGGCAAGATGGTAGGGAAGATCCATAGCGACGACGCGCTGTTCGGCGATTCGGCCTTCGTAGACCTGATCCACCGCATCCAGCTGGAGCTGTGCGCCGACCCGGCCATGGGCCTCAAGCCCGCCCAGATATCGTTCGCGGCCCCCCTGGACCAGAACGCCTACCTGCCCACCACCTCCGACGGCACCATCAAGGTCCGCGACATGTTCAGCCTGTACAAGTACGAGAACTTCATGTACACGATGGACCTTACAGGCGAGCAGATTAAGAAATTCATGGAGTACACCTACGGCGGCCAGTTCGCGACCATGGCCGGCCCGGCCGACCACCTGATCTCCTTCATGAAGGACAAGGACGGTAATCTCGTCTTCAACGCCCGCTACAACAGCTACGACACGACCACCCGCGCGTACAACTACGACAGCGTCGCCGGGATCAAGTACACCGTCGACGTCTCCAAGCCCGCGGGGTCCCGCATAAGCATCATCTCCATGAGCGACGGCAAGCCATTCGAGATGGCCAAGACCTACTCGGTAGCCATCAACTCCTATCGCGGCTCGGGCGGCGGCGGGCACCTGACCAAGGGCGTAGGCCTCCCCGCCGAGAGGCTCCAGAAGCTCGAGCTGGTCACCTCGAGCACGACCAAGGACCTCCGCTTCTACATGCTCAAGTGGTTCGAGAAGCAGGCCGGCCCGATCACGGTGACCCGCGACGACAATTGGAAGGTCATCCCCGAGGACCTCGCGGCGGCCGGAAGGGCCACCGACTATCCCCTGATGTACCCGCCCAAGAAGTGATAGCCTCTCGCGCATAGGCTCCGGTTTCTCGACCGGAGCCGCAAGTCCGGACGCCCCTAAGGGCGTCCGGACTTGCTTTTTCCGCCCGCTCTCCGTATCCTTATACGGAGCTCGAGCGGAGGAAGAGCCGCGCCGAGACGCGGCGGACGCCCTTGGGTCCGTCACCGCCCGCTCCGTACGGAGGGGCCTACGACACCGCCAAATAGGGGAAGCTTATGAAAGGCAATCGCATGTACGTCGACATCGGGTCGATGCTCGACGAGATCTTCGACGCCGCTAAGACGTTCGGGGATCAGATGAAGGATAATTTCGGCCCGGGAGGACCGGCCCACCCCGGAGCCGGCGCTGGAACCGGCTCAGGACCGCGCCCCAATCCGTGGTTCGGCGGGAACGACCAGGACGAGAACTCCGACTGGTACCCGAGTTTCTCCTACCCCCCCATGAACATCTTCCTTACGCATGACCGCGCCATGGTCTTCGAGCTGGCCCTGGCCGGCTTCGACGAGAAGGACATCAGCCTATCCTTCCAGGGCGACTACATGGTCTTCTCGGCCCGCATAGGGCTCGACGAGACCCCGGACGAAGGGGTCCGCTACTTCAAGCGACGCCTCAAGCTCAAGGACATAGAGAAGCAGAAGTACTACGTGCCGGCCGAGAAATTCGACCAGGCCGCGGTCAAGGCCGTATTCAAGAACGGCATCCTACGCGTCACCGTGCCGCCCAAGGAGAACGACGAGCCTAACGCCGGCATCAAGATAGAGATAGTCAAGGAAGGCGACTAGGGACCTCGACCGGCGCCGGGGCGAACGGTAGCTCGACGGGATTTGTAGAGAAGACGCGCCCCGGCGCGTCTTTTTTTTTACTTTTCCTCTTTTTTCGTCGGAATACCCCGCATCTTGCATTATACTATCGGCAAAATAAGTGGAGGCATACCATGTATAGCCCAGCCGCTATAGCCGAGCCGGCCCGCCGGACGCGCTACTTTTCAATGCCCGCCAGGATCGCGATAGCGTTGACGCTCCTCCTCGCGAGCGCGCCGGGAACCTTCGCGCAGGACCGGGGCCTCTCGGTCCAGGCCCGGGAGATCACCGGCAACCCGTCGTTCGATATCGGCAGGCAGTACGCCGTCATCATCGGCATAGACCGCTACAAGGAATGGAACGCCTTGCGCAACGCGGTGTCGGAAGCGAGGAAAATCAAGGGAATCCTCTCGTCGCGCTACTACATCGACGAGTTCATAGAGCTATACGACGGAGCCGCCACGGCCGGGTCGATACGAAAGCTGTTCGCCGAGGACCTACCCAGGAAGCTGAAGAAAGAAGACTCGCTGTTCATCTTCTACGCCGGCCACGGCTACCTCGACTCCTCGAACACGGGCTTCTGGATAGCCGCGGACGGCGTCAAGGACGTCTACGACCAGCGCGGCTGGATACCCAATCAGCAGATACGCAACTACCTGTCGATGATGAAGGCCCAGCGCGTCCTCGTGGTGGCCGACGCCTGCTTCTCCGGCGACTTCCTCAACGTATCCAGGGGCGCTGGCCCGACCATAGACAGCGCGTACTTCTCCAAGGCGCTCCAGCTCCAGGCCCGCCAGGTGCTCACCTCGGGCGCTTCCGAGACGGTGCCCGACGAGAGCGAGTTCGGCCGCTACTTCGTGACGACCCTCGAACGGAACTCCGATCCTATCCTCGATCCGCACAGCATGTACGACAGGATACGGACCAACGTGACGCAGACGGTGCCGCTCCTCGGCACCATACCGGGCAACGAGGCGGGGGCCAGCTTCGCATTCTTCCTCAGGCCGAGCTACGGCTCGGTATCGATAACGGTAGCCACGAGCGCGGACGTCGAGATAGACGGCAAGGGCCTCGGCGCGTCGGAACCAGGGAAGCCGCTCGTCCTCAAGGACCTGGGCGCCGGCGTCCACGAGCTGCGCGTAATCTACCCGGGGGCCGAGGAACGTCGCTCGATACTCGTCCGGGCCGGAGAGACCTCGACTGAGACCTTCGAGTACAGGGCCCCGCGCTCAGGCAGGCTGACGATCACCGCCCAGGCCGAGGCAACGGTCCTGGTAGACGGCAAGCCGGTTGGGTCTATCGCGGCCGGCTCGTCCCTGGAGCTGCCGGGAGTGGCCGAGGGAGAGCGGACGGTGACCCTGCAGTACTCTGATAACCAGGAGGTCCGCAAGCTGGTAGTCTACCCCGACTCGGCCAACGCTGTCTCCTTCGCCTATAGGCAGGAGACTTTCGCGACGGTCAGCTTCGAGGGCTTCCCCGACGGCGCGCTGGTATACTCGGCGGGACGCGAGCTCGGGACCGTTATCGGGGGCCGCTTCGTCGCCCGGAACCTCGTGCCCGGTCCGCGCACCTTCAGCGTCTACTACGACAAGTGGGCGGACCCGTACCAGGTCAGCGTCGACGCTAGCGCGAAGGCTCCGTCGACGGCCGCCTTCCAGGGAGGCCGGATCGTAGCGCTATCGGTGCCGCGAAACGTGCAGATCGCCGTCGACGGCAAGGTGATCGCCAGGAGCGACGGCCTCCGCGACGAGTACGACCTCGGGCTTTTCCCGGAGGGCGCGCGCACGGTGTCCTTCACGGGCGACAACTGGGACCAGCAGCGCTCGACCGTCTCGGTAGCGCACGGCGCCACGGCGCGCATCGCCGCGGCCATGACGATGCGGCCGGGTTCGAGCGCCGGTTCGCCGGGGAGCGTCGCTACGAGCGGCGGCTACGGCGGAGGTACCGGGTACGGCGGGCTCAGGGTCAAGTATCAATGGGGTTCCGCCGGTGAGGTCGAAGCCCGGTTAACGAAAGTAGGAGAAATAGATAGCCTACCGGCCAGCCTCGAGCAAGTTAACTTATTATCCGCCGGCCGATACGTTCTCGAGGCCAAGCTGAGCGACGACTGGGAATGGATGTTCACGCAGGAGGTCGACATCGTATCCGGAGGCGAACAGTCGCTAACGCTCCCCTATTTGGAATTCTCAAACGCATGGAAGATATCGGACCTTGAAAGCCAGCACAGAGTAGCTTTAACCCAGCTTTCGGCCATCCACCAAGCCAGGAAATTCAGGGTAGGCGTTTCGAATCTCGGCGCGGTCATAGGCCTAGCCGGCCTCGGCGTAGCCATCTACGGCATAGTTGACGGTACGTACGCCTACCCCGGGTACCAAGCCGCAGCTACCCCGGCCGAGGCCCTGCTATTAAGGCAGCGCATTAATATCGACCAGAACTGCCTGGTATTCGGACTCGCGGGGAGCGGAGCCTCGTTCCTGCTCTGGACCATTCGCTTCGGAAAGCAGAATGAATTACGTAGCGCGCAGGATGCGATCGACCGCATCGAGCGGATGATCGAGGATCTGAGGAGCCGGGAATGAAAAAGAACGCGTGCGTACCAGGCGCCCTGTGCTTGATCGCGGCTCTTACGTCGTGCGACTTCGAGACTACCGTATTCGGCGATTTCAACAGCCCTAACGATCCCCGCACGGCGGGATACGCCGACTACACGATAGAGGTGCTAGCCGGAATAGGCTCGGGAGCGTCACCGGAAACCGGGTCGGCGTCGACCCTCCGCCTATCGAACGTCACAGACATGGAAGCGTCCGGAGGCTACCTATACGTAGCCGATTCGCTTCACCATAGGGTCATTAGGATCGACGAGACGACCGGCGCGTCTACGGTCATAGCGGGAACCGGCGTTCCCGGCTACTCGGGCGACGGCGGCCCGGCTACGGCCGCCAGGCTATTCGTACCGACGGCCGTATCGGTCGACGACGACGGATCCCTCCTCATCCTCGACGCGATGAACAACGCCGTGCGACGGATCAGCGCCGCCGGAATCATCAGCACCTACGCCGACCTCGCGGCGCTAACGGGCGAGACGGCCGATCTATGGATGCAGCGGGACTGGAATCGGGGCAGCATAGCCAGGCTCGGAACGGACATCCTCGTCTACCATTACCACCGTATATTCAGACTGAGCGGCTCGGCAGGTTCGATCGCCGCTACCGAATACCCCTCTCAGGACTCTATTACAAGCATCGGCGATCCGAATTCGTTCGCCGTCGACGGAAATGGTACGCTCTGGATATCGGCATGGATGCACGAGTCGCAGCAGCGGGTCCTGGGCCGGGTTACTAGTGGATCGACTACCTTCGAGAGCCTGTACGCCTTCGCTAACGGCGCATTGGATTCTATCGATTTCGACCCGGACGGCAGAGTGATCGTGTATAAAGACGAAACGACCATCGCGGCTTACAACCCCTCAAACGGATCGATGACCGATCTGACCAATTTCAAGGGCGGACCTATCTTCTGCCTCAACGACGCCGGCCTGCTGTACCGTTTTACCGCATGGTTCGATTCAGGGCGCAACATCATCACAAAGACTACCTCGCCGACCGTGTTCGCGGGCATCGAGAACCCGCCGGCCTCGGGAGACGCCGGAGACAGGATACAGCCGTGGCACCTCGCCTTGGACGAGGTCTCCAGCAAGCTCTACTATTCCGATGCCAATTACAATGTCATCCGATCCATAAACCTGTCGACCGGAAGCGGAACCATCGAAGCGAGCGGATTACCCGGGTCGCCCAAGGGCGTCGCGATAGGTCCCGACAGAGAGGTCGTCTTCTCTACATTCGGCGGATCCGGCGTCTACGAACTAGATGGAGCCTCGTATACGGAGGTGAAGGCGTTGGACCATCCTATAGAGGACGTCGCGGAGGCGCCTAACGGGGCTGTCTTCGCCGCCTCGTTCACCTCGTCGACGGCGGGAGTTGTAAGCTACTATACGGGATTGGTCGAACGCGTCTCTGGGGAGAATTCGATACTCAGGCTGGGCAACGGTACGCCCATAGCGTATTCGGACCCGGACGGCGACTACGCCACGGGGACGCCGATAGGCGCGGTATGGGCGATATGCTTCGGACCGGACGGAACGCTCTACGCCGCAGAGGAAGAAGGACGCATTCTGGCCGTCGCCCCTACCGGCATCGTGACGCGCTTCGCCGGGGGGATATGGACTGAAACGAGCCCAGGCCGCGTCTGGTTCGATACGTTCACCATCGACGACGAGTTCTCCAAGGCATCCGACGCCCCGATACATACTTCACCGCGTCAACTAGCCTATGGCGCCGACGGCTGCCTCTATATCGCTAACGAGAGCAATGTACTGCTCCGCGTCAACGCCGACGGAAAGATAGAGCAAATGCGCTTCCTCCTGGACGGTAGGACGGTAGACCTCTGCGCCTCCGGATTAGCCGTAGACCCGGCCGGGAACCTGTACCTGGCAACGAGCTACCAGATCATCAAGGCGTCTTCGAGACTATGAGACGCCGCGCATGAAGGGCGCCCGCCTCTAGCCTACGCCACCCGCCTATGCCTGGACGCGGCCTCGTAACGCTTTAGTCGCCGGGAGAAGTCGTCCAGGTGGCTCATGACGAAGGCGCCGGCGTACAGCGTGACGAAGGTGCCGAGGGCGAGGGATAGAGGGAAGGTGAACCCGGAGCCGTAGGCCGCCTTGAGGTCGCGGAACTCCCCGAGGAGGGGCACGAGCACTATCGACGCGAGGATCACGAAGCCGGAGACGAGCCAGTCGCGCATCGACACGGTCCGCCTCGGGGCCGTCATGAACGGCAGGAGGGCCGAGACCCGGGGGACGAGGTCCGCGGAGCGGGAGAGATCGGGAAGGCGATAGAGAGCGACGGCGGCCCTGAGGGCGGCCTCCTCGCGGGCGCAGGAAGGGCAGGAGCGGGCGTGGACAATCATCTCCAAGGGCATCTCTCCGTTGTCCAGCCCGTCCAGGAGCGTCCTGTATCGTTCGCAAGTCATAGAGAGTCCTCCCCGGCGCCTAGCGCCTTGCGTAAGTCGCGCTTCGCCCTGAACACGTGCGACTTTATGGTATTGACCGGGAACCCGGTCGCCTGGCAAATATCCTCGTACTTCATGCCTTCCCCGAAATAGAGGTCCAGGCACACGGCGTACTTCTCCGGAAGCTCGGCCATCGCCCGGCGCAGCGCCGCCGCGGTCTCCGCGCGGATATGCGCGTCCTCCGGCGATAGCGACCTGGAATCCACCGGCTCCGCCTCCAGAGGCTCGTAGCGCCCGGCCTTGCGCTTCGCGTTGATGCCGGCGTTATACGCTATCCTCGTCAGCCAGGTAGAGAAGCTGGAGCGGCCCTTGAACCCGGCCAGGCCGACGAAGGCCTTGACGAACACGTCCTGGGCGAAGTCCTCGGCGGCGTCCGGGTCCTTCCAGAACCCGTACCCGAGCCTCAGCATGCGCGGCTGGTAACGCCTGACTAGTAGCGAGAAGGCTTCGGTATCGCCGTCGAGGACCCGGGCGATAATGTCTTCGTCGGCCTCTTCGGGTCCGCTCGGGATCATGCCGCGCGGTTTTTAGCGCGCGACGTATAGAAGGCCATGAACCCGATGCCCACCGAGAGAGGGATGAGGCCTCCGAGCAGGGCGTACCCCGTCGAGGCGACGACGAGGAACACGATGGTCAGGGTCAAGCCCACGGCCACGAGGAGGATGCCGGACAGGAGGCTGAAAGTATCCAGGTCGACGGGCTTGGGCGAGTACGAGCCCTTCTCTATCATCAGCATGCGCTCGCGATGGGTCCAGAGGATGTAGAAGAACACGACGACGCAGCCCATCACTATGCCGACTATAGGTATGATCGAGATGATCACCTTGGACGCCGACGAAACACCGTTTTCCATTTACGCTCCACTCCGAAATTCGCTTATCGTCGCCCCCGGTATCGGGAGCGCATTAGTATAGACATGAAAGTGGCCGCCCGGTTGCGCCTTGCCTCGCAATCGAGCGGCCGGGGAGCGCTTACGCGCCCAAGATCGCGGCTACCACGACTATCGGAGCGCCAGCGACTGCAGATAAGCGGAGATTACAGGGTCCTCGTCGCGATGACGTCCACGCCGGAGCCCTTGAAGTCGCGTATCAGCACGTCTCCGCGCTTGACCGGCGGCTCGACGCGAAGGGCGTAGATCGCAGCCAGGAGCTCGGGCACGTCCTGCTTGGGGAACGCCGCGGTGCTCCTGACGGGGAGGCGGGCCACGTCGCCTAGGCCGTGCGCGGGCGCCCCGCCTGGCGGCCCGCCTATGAGCGTTCCGGCGCGAGAGCCGGGGGCTACGATAGCGGCGGTGGCGCTGACGACCCGCTTGGGCGACAGCAGCTCCTCGTTGGCGTACTTGACGCCGCGCGGGCAACGGTTGCCCGTCACGGCGAGGTTCCCGTCGCCCAGCCTATCTACCGAAAGATGGCAGCCCAGCGGGCAGGTGATGCATATCAGTTCTTCGCTCACGGTATACTCCTCGTCCGCGCCGGCTCAGGTGATGGATATCTCGACCACGGGCTCGGGCGCCCCGAGCGCCGTCTCCAGGTCCTTGGGCCCCAGCTCGAGGGCTATCATCTCCGAGGGCTGTATGTGGTTCTTCTTGACACTCTTGACGACCCTGTTATTCACCTTGACCTCGAGGGTCGCGTCGTTCTTGACGATGAGCGTCCTCATGTACAGCTTGTTGACGGCGCCGAGGTCGACGCGGCCCGGGGCCGAGTAGCGGACGTTCGGGCCGGCCTTCACCCTGGCCTCCGCCTTGGGCCGCTCGCCCTTGAGCCAGCGGGCCGCGTGCGCGCCGGCGCGCCTGGCCTCCTCCACCACGTAATCGACGAGGTCGTGCACGTGGAGGACGTTGCCGCAAGCGAAGACACCGGGCACGTTGGTCATCAGCATCGAGTCGACGGCCGGGCCGTTGGTCATCGCGTTGAGCTCCACGCCGGCCATCTTGGACAGCTCGTTCTCTGGCACGAGGCCAACCGACAGCAGCACGGTATCGCAGGGTATAGTGAAGGCCTTCTCGTGCTGCATGGCCCCGTTCTCGATCGGCGTTATCTCCACGCCCTCGACGCGGTCCTTGCCTATGATGTTGGTCGTCAAGTGGGACAGGTACAGCGGTATGCCGAAGTCGTGGAGGCACTGCACGATGTTACGCGTCAGGCCGGAAGGGTACGGGAGTATCTCGACGACCGCGTGCACCTTGCAGCCCACCCAGCTCATGCGCCGGGCCATTATGAGCCCGATGTCGCCCGAGCCTATGATGACCACGTCCTTGCCCGGCACGAAGCCCTCGATATTGACCAGGCGCTGGGCGAGCCCCGCGGTGTAGACGCCGGCGGGCCTGTCGCCCGGGATGCGGATATTGCCGCGGTTCCGCTCGCGGCAGCCCATGGCCAGCACGACGACGCGGGAAGTGACGCGGAGGACCCCGTGGGTGCCGGAGTAGCAGTACAGCGTCTTATGCTCGCCTGAGGCGTCCATCTCCATCACCGTCACGCCCGTGAAGGGCTTGATGCCGGTACCGGCGAGGCGCTCCTCTATCTTCTCGGCGAACTCCGGCCCGGACAGCTCCTCGTTGAACTCGATGAGGCCGAAGCCGTTATGGATGCACTGGGTCAGGATGCCGCCCAGGCTCTCCTCCCGCTCCAGGATGGCGCAGGAGAAGCCGGCGGCGTCGAGCTCGAGGGCCGCGGCCATGCCGGCCGCGCCGCCGCCTATGACCACGGAATCGTAATTGAGTTCTTTCATAGCGCGTCCTTGAGTACGCGGCTCTGGCCGCCGTTCTTCGTTATCTCGTCCCACGAGAGGCCCGTCTCGCGCATGATGATCTTCAGTATCTTATAGGTGCAGAAGCCGCCCTGGCATCGGCCCATCTGCGCGCGGGTGAAGTACTTGATGCCGTCGAGCGTCGTATGACCGGCCCTGATTGCCTGCACTATCTCGGCCTCGGAGACCTTCTCGCAGCGGCAGACCATGTTCGCGTAGGAGGGATCCGCCTTGGCGAGCTCGTCGACCTCGAAGGGGGTCAGGTCCTTGACGTGGGGGCGCTTGCCGACGAAGGGATCGTAGTCGGGCTTCTCCGAGAGCTTGAGGCCCGACTTCTTGAGCAGGTCCTTCACGTACTCGCCTATGGCCGGGCTCGCGGTCAGGCCCGGGGACTGTATCCCCGCGACCTGGATGAACGCGGGGACCTTGGCGCTCGGGGCTATGTAGAAGTCCTCGTCGAGCGTAGGCCGGAGGCCCGCGAAGCTCGTGATTACGTCGTACTCGGAGATGGAGGGAACCATGGTGCGTGCGGACGACAGTATCTTCTCGAGCTGGTCGCGCGTGGTCGCGAGGTTCGTCTTATCGTCTATCGCCTCGGCGGTCGGGCCGATGAGCACGGTACCTTCCACCGTGGGGATGACGAGCATGCCCTTTGAGACGCTCGTCGGGACGGGGAAGACGACGCGGTCGGGCCTGGCCTTGGTCAGGCGGTCGAGGAGGTAGTACTCGCCCTTGCGCGGCTTTATCTGGAAGTCCTCGGCGCCGAAGACCCTCGAGACGTCGTCGGCGTACAGTCCGGCGGCGTTGACGACGTAGCGGGCCTTGACCGTCCGCCCGTCGGCGGCGCGGACCGTCCATTCGTCTCCGACCCTCGCGGCGTGCTCCGCCTTGAAGTCCGTCAGTATCTCCACGCCGTTCTTCTTGGCGCTCTCGACGAGGGCGAAGACGAAGCGGTAGGGCTCCACGATGCCGCCTCCCGGCACCCAGAGGCCGCCGAGCGTATCGGGGTTGAGCTTGGGCTCCAGCTCGAGGATGCGCTCGCGGGAGCACATCTCTATGCCTATGACGCCGTTGTCGACGCCCTGCATATAGAGCTGCTCGATGGCGCGCATCTCGTCCTCGTGCAGCGCCGCGACGACTATGCCGCAGCGCCTGAACGGGAAGTCGAGCTCCTGCTGGAGCCTGTCGAACATCATCGCTCCCTGGAGCTCGAGCCGAGCCTTGAGGTGCTTCTTATTATGATGGAAGCCGCCGTGCACGATGCCCGAGTTGGCCTTGGAAGTGCCGAACGACACGTCGGCCTCCTTGTCGACGAGGACGACGTCGAGCTCGTAGGCGGACAATCGACGCGCTATATTGGCGCCGCAGACGCCGGCCCCGACGATACAGACGTCGTACCGGTTCGATCCAGTCTTCACCGCTTCCCCCC
>JAHIWG010000022.1 GCA_018816345.1 Spirochaetota bacterium
CCCGTAGCCGGCGTCGTAGAGGAGCTCGCGCGAATCGGCGACAGGGTCGCCGCTGGCCAGGCGGTCATCGCGGTGAGGGGCGCGGAAGGCCTCGTGGAGGTCCGCTCCTCCATAGACGGCGTAGTCCGCGGCGCCATACGTCCGGGACTCGAGGTAAGCGCCGGGATGAAGATCGCGGACGTCGACCCCAGGGGCGCCGCGGAGCACTGCGATAGCGTCTCCGACAAGGCTAGGGCCGTCGCGGGAGGCGTGCTCGAGGCGCTGCTCGCGCTCAAGGGCAGGATGAAGCGCCCCTCCTAGCGCCTAGGGAGCTTCTAGCCTCCCAATCCCTCGAGGTAGGAGATGGCCCTATGCTTTACGAGCATGGCTACGGGCTTGCCCGGCGGCAAAGCCTCCGCCGGGATGAAGCCGCCGGCCATATGCGCGTGCCCGCCCCCGAAGCCCAGCCCGGAGACGACGGCGCGGGCCAGGTCGTCCGCGCGGATGCCGCCGGAGAGGCTCCTCGCCGATATCTTTACGCCCTCGGGGCGGATCGAGAACGCTACTGAGGCGTCCACCTCGTCCAGGGATAGCACGATGTCGTTCGCGGCGCCGATAAGGGAGTCGTCGGCGTCCTCCAGCCGGAGGAACCCGAGCCGGCCGTAGGTCTCGACTGTCCTGAAGGCGTCGGCGTATATCGACAGGTCGCGGAGCGTTATCTGGCTTCCGCGGAGGCGGCGTATGAGCTCGGCGTCGGAGAAGGCGCGCAGGCGGTAGAACATCAGCGCGTCGAGCTCGGAGACTCCGCGCGTCAGGTTGTCCGTGTCGACGAACATGCCGTAGACCAGGGCCGTCGCGACCAGCCTCGGAAGCGGCTCGCCGGCCTCGAAGAAGTATTCCGCCACTATGGAGGAGCACGATCCGGCGTCCGGCCTGATATCGGAATACCGGTACGAGGCGTCGCTACGGGGCTCGTGGTGGTCTATCGCCGCGACGGCCACGCAACCGAGGTCGACGATATTGGCATTGCCGCTCTGCCCGTCGACGACGACGATCCAGTCCTCCTCGTCGAGGGACGCGACCTCGGAGGCGAGCGACAGGTCGATGCCGAGCAGCTCCACCATGCGGCGGGTGTCTATCTTGTCGTATTCCCTGTCGTACACGACCCTGGCCTCGATGCCCGAGCGCGACAGCAGGTATCGAAGGGCGAACGCCGAGGCGATGGCGTCCGGGTCCGGCACGTCGTGCGGTTGGATGAACACGCCGCCCGGGGCCGACTCGAGCACGGCCGCCAGTTCCTCTATCCTCGTCGCCATGGGCACCTCCGGGGAGCTCCGTCTAGGAGCGATCCGTATCGATGCTAGCCCCGTTCGCCTCGGGGCGCAAGCCCCGCGCGGCGCTAGCCCTTGCCCTGCGATCGGGCCCGTGGCTATAATCCCCGGATCAACGACGGAACGACCACGATGGAGGAACGGCATGAACCCAGCCCTGGAGACCCTGAAGGAACGCGGATTCGTCCAGCAGTGCACCGATATAGCGGGGCTCTCCGCCCTGATGGACTCAGGCCCCGTTACCTTCTACGTAGGCTGCGACCCCACCGGGCCTTCGCTGCATATCGGGCACATGGTGCCTTTCTTCGCCCTGCGGCACCTGCGCGACGCCGGCAACGTAGGGATAGCGCTCCTGGGCGGCGGCACGGCGCGCATCGGCGACCCCTCGGGCAAGAGCGAGATGCGCAAGATGATCTCCTACGAGGCCATAGACGCGAACGCCGACCTGTTCCGCAAGCAGCTCGACCGCTTCGTGGGCTTCGACGGCGAGACGAGCTACTCGGCCAATAACAAGGATTGGCTGGCCGACCTCAACTACATCGAGTTCCTGCGGGATATCGGCCGGCATTTCTCCGTGAACCGCATGCTCACCTTCGACGCGTACAAGACGCGCATGGAGACGGGCCTGTCGTTCATCGAGTTCAACTACCAGCTTTTGCAGAGCTACGACTTCCTGCAGCTCTACAAGCGCCACGGCTGCAGGCTCCAGATAGGCGGCGACGACCAGTGGGGCAATATCGTAGCCGGCATGGAGCTGATTCGCCGCGTCGAGGGCGCCGAGGCCTTCGGCCTCACGTTCCCGCTCGTGATGACCTCGGACGGCAAGAAGATGGGCAAGACGGAGAAGGGCGCGCTCTTCCTCGATCCGGCCATGACGAGCCCCTACGAATTCTTCCAGTATTGGCGTAACGTCCCCGACGCCGACGTGCTCAAATTCCTCCTCATGTTCACGTTCCTGCCCGCGGGCGAATGCCGCTCCCTCGCCGGCTCGGCGGCCGGCATAAACGCCGCCAAGGAGAGGCTGGCCTGGGAGGTCACCGCGGTCATCCACGGGAAGGACGAGGCCGACAAGGCGCTGTCCGGCGCCAAGGCGGCGTTCGGAGGCGGCGGGGACAGGTCGGCCATGCCTACGGCGACGCTGGCCCGCGCCCGATTCGAGGCCGGGTACCCCGTGCTCGACCTGTTCGTTGACGCGGGCCTGGCGCCCAGCAAGAGCGAGGCCCGGCGCCTCGTGCAGCAGGGCGGCGCCGTGGTCGGAGAGCGCGCCTGGAGCGACGAGAAGGCTCCGGTAGGCGCCGAGACGCTCGACTCCGACGGCGAGCTCGTGCTCCGCGCGGGCAAGAAGCGCTTCGTCCGTGTCGTCGCCAGCTAAGTCGCTGTCGTCGCCAACTAAGCTCGGCCGCCCGCCGGCCTCGCCGGAGAGGGCGACGGGCGCATGACTAAGCGGGAGCTGGCCGGGGAGCTGGGAGGCATACTCGGGATGTTGAGGGATCACGCATTCCTACGCTACGCGCCGTCGGGAGCCGCCGAGTACGAGGAGAAGCAGCGGAGCGCCGGGGGGCACTTCGCCGCCATTATCTCGAGGGCTACCGGAGTTCCCGTTCCCAACCCGTTCCCGTACGCCGGGCTCGAGGGCCTGTCGTCGGTATCGGCCCAGACCGTCGACAGGGCGGTAAAGCGTACCGCGGCGAAGCTAGCCGCCGCGCAGGGCAGGGCCGAAGGCGCCGAGGCGGCCGTCCTCGCCAGGGCCTCGGAGGCCTGGCGCAAGGCCGCTGAAGCTGTCTCGGCGCTTCAAGCCCGCTAGCCGCGCCTTACGAGCCTTAGGCGCGCTCGTGGGCGGTCCTGGAGATGATCTCGTCCTGATGGCGCTCGTCGAGGTCGACGAAATAGTCGGAATAGCCGGCTACGCGGACGAGCAGGCTCCTGTACTCCCCCGGAGTCCTCTTGGCCGCGCGTAGCGTCGCCTCGTCGACGACGTTGAACTGCGCGTGATGGCCGCCCTGCTTGAAATAGCCCCGCACCAGCGCGGCGAGCTTCCTAGGGCCCGCCTCCCCGGAGAGGGCGCTCGGGGAGAATCGCAGGTTGAGGAGCGTGCCGCCCGTCCTGGCCTGGTCCAGCTTGGCCAGGCTGTTCATGACCGCCGTCGGGCCCGCCCGGTCGGCGCCGTGGGAGGGGCTCGTCCCGTCGGACAGGGGCTCTCCCGCCTTGCGGCCGTCCGGCGTGGCGCCCGTCTTGCCGCCGAAGTAGACGTGGCAGGTAGTCGACAGGAAATTGGCCCTGTAGCGGGATCCGCGCTCGGCCGCGCGGGGAGATTCGGCCGATTCCACGGCGCGGATGAAGGCGTCGAAAACCCGCTTGGCCAGCGCGTCGGGACCGTCGTCGTCGTTCCCGAACAGCGGCGTCCTGTTCCTGGCCAGGGCGCGTAGCGCCTCGCGGTCCCGCCAGTCGGCGAGCAGGGCGGCCCTGAGCTCGGCCATCGTCGCCTTCTTCCCGCCGAATACGTGCGTCTCTATCGCCGAAAGCGAATCGGTCACGGTGCCGAGGCCGACGCACTGGATGTAGTCGGTATTGTAGCGGGCGCCTCCGCGGTAATAGTCGAGCCCGCGCCCGACGCAGTCGGAGATATACAGCGATAGGAAGGGCGCCGGCGTCGTCTCGCTATAGAGACGGTCTAGCTCCCCGTCGACGCGGACCTTCCAGCCGACGGCGTACTCGAGCTGGCGTTCCCACGCGGCGAAGAGCTCCTCCGACGAGGCGAAGGCCTCGGCGTCCCCGGTCTCCGGCCCGATCCGCTTGCCGCTTGCGGGATCGACGCCGTCGTTGAGCGCGAGCTCGAGCAGCTTGGGGCCGTTGAGGTAGCCGTGCAGCAGGTAGGCTTCCTTGCCGAAGCAGCCTATCTCTATGCAGCCGCTCGTACCGCCCTCCCTCGCGTCCGCGAGGCTCTTGCCGGCGGCGACCTGGGAGAGGGTCACCTCGTCGGCGTTGAATAGGGACGGATAGCCCATGCCTTCCCTGACGACGCGGCACGCCGCCTCTAGCACCCGGTCGGGCGTGCACGAGGCTACCTGGAGGTTAGCCTGGGGCTGGAGCAGCCGCAGCTCGCCTAGGACCTCCAGCGCCAGTAGGGTTACCTCGCTCGAGCCGTCGCGCCCGTCGGGGCTCAGGCCCCCGAGGTTGATATTGGTGAAGTCGTTGTAGGTGCCCGATTCCGCCGCGGTCACGCCGACCTTGGGCGGGGCCGGCGTATTATTGACCTTAATCCAGAACGCCGACAGTAGTTCCTTGGCCCGCTCGCGGGTTAGCCTGCCCTCGGAGAGGTCGCGATGGTAGAACGGGGCGAGGTGCCGGTCGAGGTGGCCGGGACTCATGGCGTCCCAGCCGTTGAGCTCGGTGATCGTGCCGAGGTGGACGAACCAATACGCCTGCAGGGCCTCGTGGAAGGTCCTCGGGGCCTCCGCCGGTACGCGCCTGCAGACTTCGGCTATCTCTAGGAGCTCCGCGGCCCTATCGCGGTCCGTTTCCGCCCGGGCCATAGCCGCGGCTTCCCGGGCGTATCGCTCCGATAGGACGATCGCGGCGTCGCAGCACACGGCCATCGCGTCGAGCTCGGCGAGCTTTTCCTCGCGGCGAGGGTCCTCAGGCCCGACGACTGAACGCGAAGCCTCGACGTCGGCCTTAATATCGCGCAATCCCTTTCTGTAGGGTAGGCCGTCGAGGGCGGTATGGCCGGCGGCCCGTTGCTCCATGAACTCGGTAAAGACGCCGGCCTCGTAGAGGGAGGTCCATTCCGCCGGCATGGACGAGAAGGCCCTGTCCCGAATGCACCTGCCGCGCCAGTAGGGAATGACGGTATCCCGATAGGCTGCTATAGTCTCGTCGTCGACGTCGTAGCTGGTCATCGGCCGGGAGCGAAGGGTCAGGAGGTCTTCTACGCTATGGCAGGTCAGCTCGGGGAAAGTAGACGTCATCTTGGGGCCGCGGCCGCGCTCGCCGACTATCAGATCGTCCTCGCCGATATAGACCGTCTTCCTTTGGCAAATAGCCAGGAATGCCTCGGCTCGCTTCATAGGCGCGGATACGCCATCAGGGAATCGTTTATAGATATCGGTAACGATAAGAGCGCGCTCGGCGTCGATTCTAGGTTTGGTCGAGACGCTCTGGTCCCTAAGCCGTGAAATGCGTTCAGTCATTAGAGCCTCCTCATCTTTTCCGCATCGACATGTATTGTAAATAATACAATGTCGTCATGGCCATAATGAATACTAGTATTATAGTATGATATAATATACATAGCGATATTAAAGGAGCGGGCCAAGTGCGGCTTCTCTAGCGAAATAATACGCCATGATAAAACGCTCCTGTACCTTGAACGACCAATGCACGTCCCTGACGAGCGCGGCGGCGGCATCGAATTCTCGAGCCCTTAGTGCGCTTACGAGCGCCTCATGCTCTTCGATACTCGCTAGCTCCCATTGGCTGAGGTATCCTTCCCGGCGCGGGAAGTCGTACAGGCGCTCTTTGAGGATTCGGGACATACGTTTTAGCTCGACGTTCTCGCTCATGGAAATATAAACGTCGTGGAAAGCGACGTTGGCGGCATAGTAGTCGTTAAAATTGTTACGGCTTAGCGAGTCCGCCATCCTGGAATTAAGCGAGAGCATCATGTCGGCGTCCTTAGCGGAATAAATGCCTGAAGCCTCTAGGATTGCCGCCGCCTCTAGGGCTCCTAGTATCTGATAGGAATTGCGTATCGTTCGCAGATCCAGGGGATTAATCACGACTCCCCGACGCGGATGGATCGTGACGAAGCCTTCCGCCTCGAGCCTTAGTAACGCGTCACGAAGCGGCGTGCGAGAGAACCCGAGGTCCTCGCCGATGGCGCGTAGGTCCAGGAAGGCGCCCGGCTTGAGCTTGCCTTCGTTCAGGAGCCTCTTCAGGTATAGGTATACCTGCTCCCGTAACGGCGACGCTGTCGGTTCGTCGTCGCGCTCGATGGTGAGCGGGCCTGGTTTTTCGTTAAACGGGTCATCGTTCATGATCTGATATTGCACTGATATATCAGATGTGTCAATCCAAACGGAATTCTCCTATGCTAGATATAAGCACTTGGTATCAATGATCAGGTAAAAGTTGACAGCTCAAAAAACCCGTGATAGAACATGAATGATAAAACGATTTAGCACTTGAAAGGAGAGACATGGAAAAGATCGACATGAAGAAGATCGCGCAAGAAGCGAACGTATCCATGACTCTCGTTTCGCAGGTTCTAAATAATAGGAATATCAGGGTCGCCGAGGCTACGCGTCGGCGCATACTCGACGTAGCCTCCCGCTACCAATACGTTCCCAACCGCCTAGCGGCCGCGCTCAAGCTTAAGCGCACTAACACCATAGCGATCCTCGTGCCGTTCACCTCGGTAGGATTCTTCAGCGAGCTGATATACCACATCGAGTCCTACGCGCTCGATCGAGGCTATAACACGCTCGTACTCAATACCTTCGGCGATAAGAAGAAAGAGGAGAACGCGCTCCAGTTCTACCGTTCCCAGCTGGCCGACGGCTTCCTCGTGGCGGCGCAGAACGTGGAGACCAATAGGATAATCCTGTCCCAAATGAAGAGCGACAGTATCCCCCTCGTCTTCATAGATCGCTTCGTCGACGGTATAGAGGCGCCGACCGTCTCCTCCGATCATGTCGAGACCGCGTACGAGCTGTGCCGGAAGCTTATCGACAAGGGCAAGAAGGATATCGTTTTCATCCGCCGCGTCGACGACCCGGAGAATTCCACGCTCAGGGGCCGGGTGGCCGGATACGCTCGGGCCATGGAATCGGCGGGGCTCGCCCCGGACGTCCTCGATTTCCATTTCGAGGGGGACGAAGGCTCCGACCTCCTCGAGCGCCTCGCGTCCAGGCCCGCGCCGGAGGCCGTGTTCCTCCATTCCGGCTTCTACATGCCGCATCTCCTGAAGACGTGCGAGCGGCTCGGGTACGGCATAGGCGCCATCGATTTCGGCACGGTGGACGGGTTCCTGATACCGTTCGATTTCTCGAGGGCCGGCGAGCTGTTCGAGATGATGAGAGGCAATATAACCGTGGCCGTCCAGGATACGCGCGGTATCGCTCGCCGCGCCGTTGACGCGCTCATAGAGACGATGGAAGCGGGCTCGTCGGTCGGGCCCGGCTCCTTCATCCCCGTCGAATGGAAAGAACTGTGATTCCCGCCGTTTCGCCTAACGGGCTCCCGTACGGGAACCCTCAGTATCGCGTGTTCTCAACAAGGAGGCCGTCATGAAAAGGATCGCTTGGGTACTGGTACTGTTCTCCGTGCTCACGGTATCCGTCTTCGCGCAGCCGAAGCAAGGCTCGACGCTCGAGGCGGTTAGGAAGCGGGGTTACCTCATCGCGGGAGTCAACTCGTCCAACGCCGGGTGGGCGTACCTGAAGTCTAACGGCTCGTACGAGGGATTCGAGATAGAGCTCGCGAAGGCCTTGGCGACGGCGATATTCAACGATCCGTCGAAGGTTCAATATCGCCCCTTGACGTCGAAGGAGCGCTTCACCGCCCTTCAGACCGGCGAGATAGACGTGCTCATCCGAACGGCCACCTTCACGCTCACGAGGGACACCGACCTGGCCCTCAACTTCACGACTCCGTATTTCTACGACGGCCAGTCGTTCCTCGTGCGCAAGGACTCCGGCGTCAAGACTATAGACGACCTCGACGGCGCCACGATAGCGGTGCTGACCGGGTCCACGGGCGAGATCACGCTCTCCGACATCATGGCGGCCCGCGGCCTCAAGTATAAGCCGCTGCTGTTCGAAAGCCTCGAGGAGCTGAAGAACGCCTTCTTCGCCGGACGGGCCGACGCCTGGACGAGCGACAAGTCGAGCCTCGCGGCAACCGCCAGCTCGTATCCCAACGCCAAGGACTACGTGACCCTCGAGGCCACCGTATCCAAGGAGCCTCTGGCGATGGCTGTAAGGCACGGCGACGACGGCTGGTACGACATAGTCCAGTGGACCCTATACGCGCTGTTCCTAGGCGAGGAGAAGGGCATCACCTCGGCGAACGTCGACAAGATCAAGGCCTCGAGCAAGGATCCGGAGATCCAGGCCTTCCTGGGCGTCAAGGACGCGCTCGGTCAGAAGCTGGGCCTGTCGCCGTCTTGGGCCTACGACGTTATCAAGAAGGTGGGCAACTACGAGGAGGTCTTCAACAGGTACCTCGGCCCCGGCACTATCTTCAATATCACCCGCGGACTCAGCGTGCCTTGGACCAAGGGCGGGCTCCTGTACTCGCCCCCCTTCAAATAGGCCCCGACCGGCGAGCCTATAGGCCCGCCGGCGCCTAGCCGGCGGGCATCCCGAACCCACGACCAGAGGAACGCTTATGAGAATGCCTTCATCGAATCCGCGGCTCACGGGCTTGCGCGGCCTGTTCCAGGATACCCGCGTCCGAAGCCTCCTGTGGCAGACCGCGTTCTTCGCTATGCTCGTTTTCCTCTTCGTCGACGCGGCCGGCAACGTGGTCGAGGCGCTCACGAAGCGGGGAATGCTGCCGTCCTTCGGGTTCCTCAGGCTATCGAGCGGCATAGTCGTCGGCGAGAAGCTCATCGAGTTCGACGGCGCGAGCAGCAACCTCCGCGCAGTCGTCGTAGGGTTGCTCAATACGCTGTTCATATCGGCGCTCGTCATCGCGGCTTCTAGCCTCCTGGGCCTTTTCGTCGTCCTCTGCAGGATCTCGTCCAACTGGCTCGTAAGCCGGCTAGCCAAGGCCTACATAGAGATAATCAGGAATATCCCGCTCCTCATGCTGCTCCTCATATGGTACCGCGCGTTCTTCCTCCAGATGCCCGGCATCAAGTCGGCGATCATGCTGAACAAGACCGTTACCGAGGGGGGCGAGGTAGGCGCGTCGCTGATCCTAAGCAACCGGGGGCTCTTCCTGGGCTGGCCGGTTCCCACCGACCGCTTCGCGGTCTATCGCTACGTGCTAGCCGGCGCCCTGGCCGTAGCCGTAGCGACCGCCGCGTTCCTATCAGCGCGCTACAGGCGTACCGGGAAGAAGTCTCCCGTCGTCCTCTGGTCGGCCCTGGCCTTCCTGGCGGTCTCCGGCATCGGGCTCCTATGCATGTCCGGCGAACCTCCTTTTCGTATAGACGTACCCCGTCTAGGGAAATTCAACGCCAAGGGCGGGCTCTATATATCATCTGAATGGTTCAGCCTATTCTCCGGCCTCGTGCTCTATACCTCGGCCTTCGTCGCGGAGGCCTTCAGGGCGGGCATACAGGGCGTGCCTAAGGGACAGCTCGAGGCCGCGAGGGCCTTGGGCATAGGAAGGCTCCGGGCAATGCGCCTGGTCGTCATCCCGCAGGCCAAGATAGTAGCCATCCCGCCCTTGACGAGCATATTTCTAGGCGTAGCCAAGAATACCTCGCTAGGAGTGGCGATAGGCTTCCCGGATCTCTTCAGCATCACGGGCACCATCATCAACCAGACGGGCAGGGCCCTCGAGATGATCCTGCTCGTCATGGCGATATACCTGAGCATCAGCCTCTGCACCTCCGCCCTTATGAACGTATACAACAAGCGCGTTCAGCTCGTAGAACGCTGAGAGGAGGCACGGCATGAAAACTCTATCGGACGAGCCGGGGCCTAAGACCGGCGCGCGGGGCTGGATATCGCGCGTCGCCGGGCGCGCGGTATTCTGGGCGAGGACGAACCTCTTCGGTAGCTGGTTCGACTCGCTGCTCACCATGGCGACCCTGTGGGTCGCCGCGTCGATCGTCTCTCGGGGATTACTACCGATGGCCGCCCTCGACTGGTCGGTGATACGGGACAACCTGAAGCTCATCCTGACCGGCTCGTACCCCGAGCCCCAGCTGTGGCGCGTCTGGATAGCCGTCCTGTACGTCTCCCTATTCGGGGGCTTCTCGTTCGGGGGCGCCGGCGGCAGGATGCCCCGTTCCTTGGCGATCGTCGCGGCGGCTCAATGCTTCCTTTTCCTGGCGCCGATCTCGACCTCGTCCAAGGCGTACGTCGCTTGCGGTATCGCCCTGCAGCTCGCGGGTTTCTTCTCGTCGCGGTTGCTGGACGCCCGCGCCAGGGCGTGGATCGCGGGCGCCGCATGGATCTCGTTCCTTCCCCTGTCCTTCTTCCTCGCGTACGGCATGACCGGGCCGGACGGATGGATGCCCGTCGTGGCCACGAACTACTGGGGAGGGCTCCTCTTAACGCTGATGATATCGCTGACCTCGATAGCGCTTTCCTTCCCCCTAGGGCTGCTGCTGGCGCTAGGGCGGCGCTCATCGCTCGTCCTCGTCAGGGCGGCCAGCACCTGCTTCATCGAGGTCGTACGAGGCGTGCCCCTGATAACGATCCTGTTCATCGCGTACCTCATCATCCCCCTGGCCCTGCCCGCGTCGCTCAATCCGAGCGTGTTCATACGCGCCATGATAGGCGTCATAGCCTTCCATTCCGCCTACATGGCGGAGAATTTCCGCGGCGGGCTGCAGGGGATACCGAGGACTCAATACGAGGCGGCCGCGTCGCTCAACCTGAGCAAGGGCAAGACCATGGTCTTCGTGATCCTCCCGCAGGTGATGAAGCGCATGATACCGGTGCTCGTAAGCAGCTTCACCGGGACGCTCAAGGACACGAGCCTCATCTCTATCATCGGCCTCCTCGACATGATAGGCATATCGTCGGCGATAGTGTCGAATCCGGAATACATGACGTCGAGCACGCAGGTCCTCGTTTTCATGGCGGCTATCTATTTCGTCCTCTGCTATAGCATCTCGAGCGCCAGCTACAGGCTCGAGGCGCGGCTCGGGGTGACGACTACCAAGGCGGGTGGATTATGAAGACTCTAAGGGCCGGAGAGCCCATCATCAGTTGCAGGGACGTCCATAAATGGTACACGCCCGAATTCGAGGTCCTCAAGGGCGTCTCGTACGATTTCTACGAGGGCGAGGTGACGGTAGTCATCGGCCCCTCCGGCTCCGGGAAGTCGACGTTCGTGCGTACCATCAACGGCCTCGAGGAGCACCAGTCGGGCAGCGTCGTCGTCGGCGGCGTAGAGCTTACCCATAGCGTCAAGAACCTCAACGCCGTCAGGAGCCAGTGCGGCATGGTGTTCCAGAGCTTCAACCTCTTCCCGCACCTGAGCGTCATGGATAATATCACCCTCGCGCCGATCTGGGTAAAGAAGGAGTCGAAGTCCGCCGCCAGGGATAGGGCCATGGCCCTGCTGGAGCGCGTGGGGATGGCCGGCCACGCATCGAAGTACCCGGGGCAGCTATCGGGCGGAGAGCAGCAGCGCGTCGCCATCGCCCGTTCCCTGGCGATGGACCCGAGCATCATGCTCTTCGACGAGCCGACCTCCGCCCTCGACCCGGAGATGATCAAGGAGGTCCTCGACGTCATGACGGAGCTCGCCGACTCGCGCATGACCCTGGTGGTCATCACCCACGAGCTCGGCTTCGCGAAGGCGGTCGCCGACCATATCGTGTTCTTCGATAACGGGAAGATAGTCGAGACGGGAAGCCCCGACGCGTTCTTCGGCGATCCCAGGGAGGAGCGTACCAAGCTCTTCCTGTCGCAGATACTGCAGCACTGAAAGGCACGGAGAGAAGACAATGCGCACACTTGAACGTTGCCTCGTCATCGCCCACCGAGGTTTCCGCGGGATAGCCCCCGAGAACACCCTGCTCGCCGCCCGGGAGGCCCGCGCGGCGGGGGCTGGCATGTGGGAGCTCGACGTCGCAGCGAGCTCCGACGGCGAGCTCGTCGTCATGCACGACGACAGCCTCGCGCGGACGACCGACGCCGCCGCCCGCTTCCCAGGGCGGGAACCGTGGACGGTCTACGACTTCAGCCTCGCCGAGCTCCGGAGCCTCGACGCGGGATCGTGGTACGGCCAGGCCGACCCCTTCGGCCAGGCGCGCTCGGGCCGCGTAGGGGCCTCGGCCATAGCCTCGTTCGAGGGGCTACGGATCCCGACTCTCGCCGAGGCGCTCGACCTGACAAGGGCCTTAGGCTTCTCGGTGAACGTCGAGATAAAGGACGCGACGGGCCGGGCGTGCGACGGCTGGATAGTCGAGCGCGCCGTCGACGCCATACGCGAGAGGGGGATGGCGGGCGCGACGCTCGTATCGTCCTTCAACCACGATTACCTGCGTCGAGCCAAGGCGGCCGAGCCAGGCCTGGCGGTCGGGGCGCTCGTGGACGAGGCGCCCCCCGATACGGCCGGGGCGCTCAGGGACCTCGGCGCCTATTCGCTCAACCCGGGGCTCGAGCTGCTATCGCGGGCCGCCGTGGAAGAGGCGAGGGCGGCGGGCTTCGAGGTATTCGTGTGGACCGTGAACGAGAAGGACGACATGAGGCGGGTCATCGAGTGGGGGGCGAGCGGGATCTTCACCGATTTCCCCGACAGGCTCGTGGAAGTGCTCGCCGAGGGCTAGGGCGCGTTCAGCGCGGCTCGAACCCGCCCGCGAAATCCTGGACGCAGATCGTCCGGTACTTGGGGTGTTTGCCGAACGAGACGCCGACGACCAGGAACGCGGGATTGAATACGTTGGTCCTGTGGCCCCGCGAGGCAACGCCGTCGTCGACTATGAGCTGGATGACGACGTCGCGGGCCGTCTCGGCGCCGTAGGCGATGTTCTCTCCGAGCGTCTTGATCCACGAGCCGTAGCGCTCCGCGCGCTGGCTCATCGTGCTGCGGTCGGAGCCCGTATGGCCCGTCTGGCCGGTCTTGCCTTGGTCGCGCGCGTGGTCGGAGGCCGCCTTGGAGAGTCCCGGGGACAGGGCGAGCGGAGGGACCGGTTCCTGCCGTTCCAGGTAGGCGATCGCCTCGTCCACGGCCTTAACGCCCTCGTTGAGCACGACCGTCGTCTCGCCCGGGCGTTCCAGGTAATTGCCGCGGATGAATTTCCTATACTCCCTGAGGACGTCGGCGTATAGGGACGGACGCGTCCGCGCGAGGTTGAGCTCTTGGATTATCGCTTCTTCCATCGACTGAGCGATCGGCGGCGCCGATGGCGAGACCGGATCGATGGAGCCTGATTCCGGCTTAACGGAAGCCGGCGGTCGTTCCCGGGAAGGTTCCTTCCCGACCGAGAGCCTGTAGGCTTCGAAAAGCGCCTCGATAGCGACTAGCCCCGCGTCCGGGTCTATCCTACCAAGCCTGTACGCCGCTATCTCCCCGGCCGGAGAGACGAAAATCCACGAGGGCGGAGGGGGGCCTCCAAGCGCCAGTATGGCGGTCCTAGCTTCCGCCGCGACGAGCGACGCATCAAGGCCAGCCCTGGCGACGATTCCCTCGATACGCTGGGCCTTGTCAGGACTGAGCGCTATGATCAGGGCGCCGGGCGCGGCGCGGCGCAAGGCGGCTATAAGGGCGAGCGCCTCTCCGGTCGGGTCGGTCAGCGCCGACCATACGTGGAATAGCGCCGGTTCGCCGGCTATCGAGTTCCCGTCCAGCGTCGTTCCCGCCAGGCTCGACGCGGAGAAGGCCCCGATTCGCTTGCCGGTCGCCTTGGCGAATCCTAAGCGGAGCGCCGCGTCGGGCAAGCCCTGGCCCGACGCGGCGCCGGGCGCCAGCGATAGCGCTATGACCATCGCGGCCGCGGCGAGCGCTCGTTTCTGCATAGCCATTTTTCGCCCCCCTTGAGCTAGCCGACTGCTCATGAAGTACTATACCGCATGACGGGCCGGGCCGGCGCATGAAACGAGCGTCGGGCTTCGATTTTTTATTGACAGCGTAGTCGCATGAGGAGTTTAATCGATCGGGCGTTCCTATCCGTAACAATCCTGAAAAGGGGTCCATCCGCATGATCGATATCCGCAATAGTCCATTCCTCTTCGGCCTAGGCGCCTTCGTCGCCCTGTTCGTGACGGCGCAAAGCCTCGTGTTCATCGCCGCCGCGTGGAAGGAGGGCAAGCGGCTCGGCATCCCATCGGCTACGATGAGGAAGGCCCTCGTCGGCTCGGGTACCTTCTCGGTAGTGCCGTCGATCGCGATCCTGCTCGCCGTGCTGACCCTCGCCGGGGCGCTCGGGCTACCGCTGCCCTGGATCAGGCTCAGCGTCGTGGGCGCGATAACCTACGAGCTTCCGGCGGCCGAAACCGCCGCGCAGGCCTTCGGCACGTCGATAAAGTCGACGATCAGCGACCCGACCGTTTTTTCAGCCATCGCGTGGGCCATGTCCCTAGGCTCGGTCTTCGCCATGGTCCTCATCACACTGTTCGCCAAGCGCATCCAGTCGGGCATCCACAAGGCCCAGCTCAAGGATACCAAGTGGGCCGGCCTCCTAATAAGCGCCATGTTCATGGGCCTCATCTCGGCCTTCCTCGGCAGCGCGCTCGGCGGCGGCCTCGTCTCGATACTCGCGCTCCTCGCGTCCGCGGCCACTATGGCGATCTTCGGGCTCCTCATCAAGAAGGCGAAGATGGCAAAGCTAGAGAATTTCGCGATGCCGGTCAGCATGATAACCGGCATGGCCGTAGCCGCGCTGTATACGATCGCGCGTAACGGAGGCGTCCGATGAACACGAGCGTTAGAACCGGGAAGTCCTATGACGAGACGATTCACCGTAACGGCAGAATATGGATGATAGCGGCGATCTGCATCACCCAGGGCGTACCGCTCGCCATATCGCTGTACTTCGGAGTGTGGCCGCCCCTGGGCAAGCTTATCGCGGGGCTCCTGCCGACGATGCTCGTCTTCTGGCCGATAGCCATCGTCGAGGTGCTGACCTTCACTCCCATGCTCGGCTCCGGCGGTACCTATCTCGGTTTCGTGACCGGGAACCTGAGCAACCTCAAGGTGCCCGCGGCTATCTCGGCGATGCAGCAGGCCGGGGTGGAGCCTTCGACCAAGGAGGGCGAGATAATCTCCACCCTCGCGATAGGCGCCAGCTCGCTCGTCACCAACGTCGTCCTCGTATCGGGCGTGCTCCTGATGTCGTACCTGCTACCGATACTCGAGTCGCCGGCGCTTAAGCCCGCGTTCGCGAATCTCCTGCCGGCCCTCTTCGGCGCCCTGGGCGTCGTGTTCATTTCGAAGAACTGGAAGATTTCGGTAGCGCCGCTCGCGCTGATGATAGGCCTGTTCGCCGCGATGCCTAGCCTGCCCGTAGGCATACTTATACCCGCGGGGGCCCTCGTATCGATAGGCGTGGCCAGGATCATGTATAAGAGGAAGATGCTATGACCGGTATACTGATACTCTGCGCCCTCGCCGCGTTCGTCGCCCTGCTGGCGCTCAGGGCCCTGGCGATGAGGCCTCCCGTCCCGGCGTCCGAGGCTCCGGCCCCTATCGCCCCCGTGGACGCCGACGGAGCCGCTTCTCGCCTATCGAGGCTGATACGGGCGCGTACCGTTTCGAGCCGCGATCCGGACGGCTGGGATCCTAAGGAGTTCGATGGGTTCCGCGGCCTCCTCCCGGGGCTGTACCCGAAGGCCCACGGGGCGATGGAGCTCGAGCTTATAGCCGGGCACTCCATGCTCTATCGATGGAAGGGCAAGGGGCGGGGCGAGCCCCTCGTCCTCATGTCCCATTACGACGTCGTGCCCGCCAGCGACGAAGGCTGGACCCGTCCTCCGTTCTCCGGGGACCTGCACGACGGCAAGGTATGGGGCCGAGGCGCTATCGATACCAAGTGCACGCTCGTCTGCGCGCTCGAGGCGATAGAGCGGCTCGTCGAGGAAGGATTCGTCCCGGAGCGGGACGTCTACCTATCGTTCGGGCATAACGAGGAGATAGGCGGCGACGGCGCTCCGGCGATAGTGGCGCACCTCGCGGCGAAAGGCGTTAAGCCGGGACTCGTGCTCGACGAGGGCGGCGCGGTAGTCGAGGGCGTCTTCCCCGGCGTTTCCAGGCCCCTGGCCATGGTCGGGGTCGCGGAGAAGGGCGTCACTGACGTCGAGCTTTCCGTGAAGAGCGCCGGCGGGCACTCTTCGACGCCGCCGTGGAAGGGCGCCTCCTGGAGGATCGCGCGCGCGGTCATGCGCCTCGAGGCCAGGCCGTTCCCCGCCGGGTTCCCCGAAGCCACGAAGGCGATGTTCTCGAGGCTAGGCCCGCACGCCAGCTTCGGCCTGCGCCTGGTATTCGCTAACATGTGGCTCTTCGAGCCGCTCCTACTCAGGGTCTTCGGCAAGGCCGGGGGGGAGCTCAACGCGATGTGCCGCACTACCGCGGCCGTCACGATGCTGGAGGGATCCCCCGCCGCAAACGTGCTGCCCGCCGTCGCCAAGGCCGTCGTCAACGTACGGATAGCCATAGGCCAGACCGTGGATACCGCCGTCGCGCGTATGAAGGACGTCATCGACGACCCGCTCGTGGAGATGCGCGTACTCCTGCCTGGCGAGCCCTCGCCGGTATCGGAGCTCTCGGGACCCGGGTTCGACGCCCTGACCGCGACGATTTCCGACGTGTATCCCGCCGCGGTCGTCGCGCCGTACGTCGTGATGGGCGGCACCGACGCCAGGCATTTCTCCCGCGCGTCGTCGACCGTCTATCGCTTCTCGCCGTTCGAGTTCTCCAAGGCTGAGCGCGCCAGCATGCACGCGGTGAACGAGGCCATACCGGTCGCCTCGCTTGCCAAGGGCGTGGAATTCTACGCGAGGCTGATTCGCAGGGTCGGGTAAGGGCCCGCCAGGAAAGGGAACCGCTCGTGGCCAAGACCGTCCATCGACTCGCCGAAGGCGCGTACCATATACACGAGTCGCTCGACGTCTTCTGCTCGCTCGTCGTAGGCTCGCGGGCGGCGCTCCTCATAGATACCGGCTACGGCTTCGGGGACATCCGCGGCGCCGTAGCCGGCATCACCGACCTGCCCATCCTCGTCCTCAATACCCACGGCCACGTGGACCACGTGCACGGGAACTCGGGCTTCCCGGAGGTCATGATACATCGCGCGGACGAGCGCCTCATGAGGAAGCATTCGTCCCCGCCGTTCCGCCTGGCTATCTACGCGATGTGCCGCGCCCAACTATCGCGCGAAGAGCGTTCCAGGCGGCGACGCTTCCTCGAGCCAGACGGCAGCCGCGTCAGGCTCATAGACGACGGCCACGTCATCGACCTGGGAGGCGCCTCCGTGGAGGTCATCTGGACCCCCGGCCATACCGGCGGCTCGGTCTGCGCGCTCGACGTCCGCGATAGGATACTGTTCTCGGGCGACAGCCTCTCGAGCCATACCTGGCTTTTCTTGAAGGAATCCACCTCGGTCGCCGCGTACGCGGCTAGCGTCCGAAAGGTGATGGCGCGCGCCTCCGAGTTCGACGAGATAGTCTCGTCGCATTCCGCAGCGCGCTTCAGGCCCTCCCTGCTCGGGACTATCCTCAAGTGCGCCGAGAACCTGGAGCCGGCGCGCAGCGCGCCCTACGACAGCCGCCTCGCAGGCAAGGCGCTGCTATACACGGAAGGCTTCGAGCGCGTCACCGAGCGCTACGGCTACGCCGACTTCGACGAGTTCATGCGCCACGCGCGGGATATTCCTCCCGAGGCGATAGCCGAGATGGGCTTCGCGTCCATCGCGTACCGCAGGGCGAAGCTCAGGGCATGAGCCCCGGCGAGTCCATCACGCGAAATACGCCGCAGCGGCCAGCAACAGGGCTACCGGTAGCCGCGATAGTCCTATGGCCATCCACGCCTTGTCCCCCGATATGGACGAGACCTTGCCGCGCCCCTTCGCGCTGAATATCACGAGGACGCCCTTGACGAGCCAACCGAACGGTAGGAGGAGGGCGAGGACCCATCCACCGGCCGCTTTAGGCAGCATGATGAACTGAGCGACCGAGGCCAGGTATAGGCCGAGCACCAGGACCGAGAGCGCGACGAACCACGCGGGCCGCTTGTCGCCCGAGTACGCCGCCGACTCTATCCTTTGCCAGCGCCCCTTCAAGGCGAGCATGGCCAGGCTCGTGAAGAGGACTCCCGCCGCGATTAGATACCCGAAGATCTTGATAAGCGTCATTTTCTACTCCCTATTCCTTCCAGGATTAGGAGTACCATCCGTTCGACGGCACTCTTGATATTCGAGGGTTCGAATCCCTCGAGCAATTCGAGATTCATTAGGCAAGAGCTAATGGCGAACGATGCCATGCCAAGGTCGGCGTCCGACCGGATATCCCCCTTGGCGGCGTAGCGTCGCATAGCCTCCTCAAGCAGGCGATAGCTCTTAGGCGTCTCGTTGCGGAGTATTCGCTGCTTAAGGTCTTGAGGGCATTGACGAAGGAATTTCTGCTTGAGGCCCGCGAATTCCGCCATGCTAGCTTCGTAGGCAGCGCCGCGCGCTATCATGCTGAACACTAATTCGGGGAACGCGACCGCGCCCGCGTCATCCAAAGCGCCCCCGATCGCGGCGGCCTTATCGTCGCCTATGCGGGAGAACGCGTACTCGTACAGGTCGTCCTTGTCAGAGAAGTATTGGTAGAAGCTACCCTTAGGAATACCGGCGCGCTCTACTATGCGATCTATAGTCGCCTTGGAGTAGTCTACGGAAGAGAATTCCTCGAGCGCCGCCCGTACTACGCGCTCTCTCTTTTCCTTAGGGAGATTGAGGAAGGTCGTTTTAGGCATGAGGCCTCCACTAATATGACCAATAGTCATATGACTTGTAGTCACAATACATTCAATAAACGCTTTCGTCAAGCTGCTAAGCGCTATGGGCCGCGAGACGCTACGAGCCTCCGGCCCGACGAGGAAGCGGGAATCATCCTAATTCGCGGGCGGGGCGTCCGAGCGCCTCGGCGATTTCCAGAGACCGAGCGTATAGAGAGAACGCCTCTCCGGATACCTCTGACCTTGAAGGAGCGCTAGCGCGCCTAGATCTCCCGATGGCGGAGGCAATCGTCGCTATGCGCCTCGCATCCCAGGCGGGGGCGGGAAGCCTGAGCCTGGCGCGCAGGTCGGAGGCGAGCGAGAGCGCGCGCAACGCGTTTCTTCGGCTACTTGCATCGAGAGCGTACAGGGGCAGGGCGAGCTGCCGCGCAGCCGCCTCGAGCGACGGCGCGAGGAGTCGCAACTCGCCTGAGCGTACGGACGTCCGTAGGGCCTCGGCCACGAGGCCTCTAGCCGAGGCGAGGTCGCTCTCCGCCTCGGCTAGCTCCGCGTATGCCAGGCAGGTCTCCGGGGTCGGCGAATCGTCTATACCGGCGGCGCGCGATAAGGCGAAGGCCTCGTCGAGTTCTCGCCTTGCCTCCGCCGGACGGCCGAGCCGTGTTAGGGCGTACCCGAGCCCGATGCGGGCGGCCGCCTGGGCGTAAGCGACGCCAGTGATTCCTATGGTAGTCAAGGCCTCCAGATACGCGACGACCGACTCCTCGTAACGCTCTAGCCTGAAGAGCCTCGCCGCCGCGTTCTTCATGACGAGGCCTAGGGACGGCGCGTCATCGAGCCTGCGGGCGAGGCCGGCGGCCTCCGCGTAGTAGGTCCCGGCGCTCTCGTACTCGCCACGAAGGTCGGCCGAGAGGCCCCGATTGATAGCGAGACGCATCTTGAGCCTCTCGTCGCCTCTCTCGCGAGCCCAAGCCTCGGCTACGGAGAAGGCCTCGGACGCTCTGTCGAAGTCGCCTAGCTCGAGACGGACGACGGCGAGGCTGGCTTGGAGATTAGCCGAGAAGCCTCGGTCGTCGAGGCTCTCGGCATAGACGAGAGCCGATTCGATGGCTTCCGCGGCCTCTGCGAAACGACCGAGCCTGAAGAGAAAGCCGCTTTTTTTCCATGAGAGCCTGGCGACTACGTCCCTGCCGAGCGATTCTTCCGCGGCGAGGCAGGCCTCGAGCATGTAGAGGCCGTCGGAGAAGCTACCTTCCGCATGGATCGGGCGGTAGGAAGAAAGGACGACTTCCGCCGCCTCAAGATGCCGGCGGTTCTCGATCATGCGGCGGACCGAGGCCTTGAGGCTTGGTAGTTCCCGAACGAGCCGCCGGCAGGCGGGGCCGCTGGCGCCGCTACCGAGCTCCGCGTCGGCTGCGGCCGCCAGTCCGGCGTAGAGAGTCGTCCTGGCGTCGAGGGCCCGCTCTCGGAACGTCGCCCGGGCTAAGAGGCGCGTCATGAATTCTCTTGTCGGCTCGGGCGACGATACGTAGGGCTCGGTACCGGACATCTTGATTTGGATGAAGCGCGCCCTTTCGAGGGTTTCGGCCGCGACGGCGAATTCGCGCCCGAGGGAGCTCAAGGCCTCGGCTGATGCCATCGAGACGGAGCCGGCGAAGGCGCCTAGCTCGGCTAGGAGAATCCTGGGCGGCGCCGGTAGGAGGCGATAGCTCCAGTCGATCGTCTCCTCGAGGCTCGCGTGGCGGCCCCTGGCTCCCTTGCGCGGCTGGGCCACGAAGTCGAGCAGGGTCTCGGGCGAGGATCGCGCGAGCTCAGGATGCATCGCGATGCGAGCGGCCGCGAGCTCGATGGAGAGAGGGTTGCCTTCGAGCCTACGGCAGAGCTCGAGGAGGGCGGCGGCGTCCGTCCCGCTCGGCTCGAAACCGGGGGAGGCTTTCCTGACACTTTCGATCATCAGGCGCAGCGCCGGCGATTCGCCTCCCGAGGCTACGGGGCGGAGCGAGAGTCCCGAGAGGGTTATTATATGCTCGGCTCTGAGGCCCAGCGGCACCCGGCTCGTCACGAGCAGGGATAGCGAGGGGCATAGTTCGCGCAAGCGCTCGACGAAGCGCGAGGCGTATAGAAGATGCTCGAAGTTATCGAGGATCACGAGGGATCCGCGATCTTTATCAGAGAGCGAGAGGGCAATAGCCTCGACGGTTTCCACTCCGGGAGGCGATTTCGCGCCGAGGGCCGTCGCGACGAGGCCGGGCACCTCTCCGGGCGCGTCGGCGTCCGCGAGGCAGACGAGGCGAGAGGCCCTTCCTCCGGCTAGCTTCGCGAAGGCCTTGGCTAGGCTCGTCTTCCCTATGCCTCCGTCCCCGACTATCGTGACGAGCCGGGATCGCCGGAAGGCTTTCCCGACCCTATCGAGATCCTCGGAACGGCCGACGAGCCCGGGCTCGTCTTCCCCTATGATGCAGCCTTCTGAAATTTGTTTCATAATTATAACGGTATCACACGGTCGCCCGGAAACAAGCATTATCGAGCCTAGATTCGAGAAGCCTACGCTCGATGACGGCGATTGACTGATGCCGGGCTGGAGAGTAACCTTGCGCGCTCGCGAGATAATCGCGAGACAATCGCGAACGCCTGTAATGGTCAAGGAAGGGATCGCTTCATGAAGAAGATACTAGTAGCGGCTATCGCCGTCGCGACGGCGCTCTCTAGCTGCGTGTCTACGCCGGAGGCTCCCGTGGCCGAGCGCGCGCTCGTCGACAGGGGCGTATACAATCCTAAGTCGGCCGCCGAGACCGACCTGTGCGACCTCGTCATCCACAAGCATCTCGCCGTGTCGGAGATCGACGGCCAGAAGGTTCCGTGGTTCCTGCCTCCCAAGGAGCTGGCCCCCCAAGCGGCGCGTATCGCGGCCGGAGCCCACGTCTTCAAGATTAACTATAATGACGGCGAGCGATTCACCACGCCGTTCACGGTGATAGCCAACTTGGCGAAGGCCAGGAAGTATCTCGTCGATTTCGAGATCGTCGGCGGGCGCGTCATCGTGAGCTTCCTTGACGGGGAGACGCGGGAGAACGCCGTGCTCGATACGGCGAAGATGAGGGGAGACGCGCCGGGCGCCCTCTCCCAGTTCATCAAGTACGTGATGAACCCGACGATGGACGGAGTCGACAAGACCGTCGTCATGGAGAGCGACGAGTACGTGCTCAGCTTCGATCCCGACATGGCCTTCGGCCTCCTCGACAAGAAGACCGGCGAGAAATCGGTAGGCAGGCGCGGATTCGTCATGGATTTCTCGATGAAGGACGGAAGGGTCTATCTCCTTATCGTCGACCTCGACTCTATGTCCCGCAAGGATTTCCTCGATAAGAGCGGCTATACCGAGATATCTGACTACGTCCTCAAGCCCGTCGCCGCCTCGGAAAGGGAGGTTACCTTCCGCTTCGAAAAACCTGAGTCCATGAAGGGAAAGGATTACACCTTCGCGATCAAGGTTATAGACTAAGCGGCCGGCCCGCCCGCTACTCCATCGGAAACGCGATCCGCAGGCCCGCCCTGAAATTCCATCCCGCCGCGCCGAAGTATTCGACGGGAACGAGCGCGCGATCGTCGAAATCGGCGTTTCCGAAATCGAGAAGCCTATAAATCGCCTCGGCGAACAATGAAACGTCCTCGGTAAGCCGAAGCTCGGCCCCGGCGAGGGCCTCTATGCCCTCGATTCCGAGATAGGAGAGGTTCCCGGTCGTCGATCCGTCGGAAAAGCCGTCCTCGATAAATATCCAGTAGGGTATCGCCCATCCAACGGAGGCGTATATCGACGCGAGGCGCGGCGCGCGATAGGACGCGCCGGCGTGCATGACGCATAGGAGGCTCGACGATCGCATAGGCGACCCGAGGAATTCGCCTGCATGGAATGTCTGCTGGATAGTAAAATCCTCTCGCATAGAAAAGGCGCCGTCGGCGCCGAGCGGGAACTCGAAGCCGACCGAGGCTCCCCATCCAATCCCGACAGGCATGCTCGGAACGGCGATGACGAACGAACCGTCGCCATAGAAGTTTTCGCCTGAGAAATCGGCCCCGGAGAGCGAGGACACGGGCATCGAAATAGTCGCGAAGAACGAAGGGGGCCTCGTTTTCGGGGTCGCCTGGACCGTCGCCGGTTCGGCGGCGGCAGAGAGCCGCGTCGTGTTCCCTTGAGCGGGAACTCGCGACTGCCCGTACGCGGTAACGGAGGCGAGAGCGACGAGCAGGAGCGATGCGATTTTCTTCATCGATAGTCCCCCGGCGCTAAACTGTAGAGAAAACCGCTCGCTAGAGAAGAATCCCCTGCCCATAGTATATAACGCCCCGCGACGTCCGGCAGGCCTCGGTGGAAATAAAACAGGTTCCCCTGCCTAGCTACGGCTTGAACCGCGGCCGGAGAACGCCGCGCCACCGCGCCGGAGCCGCGGTTAAGCCGCGAGGCCGGGCGAGACGGCTTGAACCGCGGCCGGAGAACGCCGCGCTACCGCGCCGGAGCCGCGGTTAAGCCGCGAGGCCCCGGGCGAGACGGCTTGAACCGCGGCCGGAGAACGCCGCGCCACCGCGCCGGAGCCGCGGTTAAGCCGCGAGGCCG
>JAHIWG010000023.1 GCA_018816345.1 Spirochaetota bacterium
CGGCGCGGCCGGGGGCGTCGGGGCGGCCCGGGCCCTCCGACGTCATCAGCGACTCGTCGGCGGGGACGACCTCGAGCCTAGAGCCTAGAACCCGCTCTATCGCCGGGATACCGAAGGAATACCTCTCGCACGCGAAATTGTAGATCCGCGCCCCGCCCTTCGAGGCGTCGAGATGCTCGAGCCTTTCCATGTACGGCTCGCCTTCCAGCGGGAGGTCCCAATTGACGAGCGTGGCGGCCCAGGATCCGGGCAGGCCGGAGGCGCCCTCGTCGGTGAGGACGAGCACGTCGTTGCCGCCCGACCTCGTCGCCTCCAGCACCGCGCGCTTCCGGGGCAGGTTGCCCAGCACGTAATCGACGCGGACGCCGCGCGCCCGCAGGAGCTTAGCCGTCTCCTCGGCCGTGTCGCGCATCGAGCAGAAGACCGCTACCGGCCTCCTGTCATCGGCGGCGAGGAGGCCGAGGAGCAGGCGGGGCTTGTCGCCCGCGGTCACCGAGTACGTGGTCGCCGGAGCGCTCTTGACTCGCTCGCCATCGGCCTCGAGCTCCAGCTCGACGTATGATCCGCCAAGGTCGCGCGCGATCGCCCTATGCGCCGGCCCGAGCTCCGAGGAGAAGGCGACGAGGCGACGGTCGGGGGAGGCCTGCCCGAGCGCGCGCCTGAGCATGGCGGCGCTCGCGATATCGGCCATGACCGCGAGGTCGCTCAGCGCTATCAACCCGAAGTCCCCCGACTCGAGGGTACCCGCGGCTACGCGGGAGGCTATGGCGTCTATGGAGCCGATGAGCGCGGCCGAGTCCTCGGCCGATCCGTCGCGGCCAATCGTCGCGCAGGATAGCTTGGTCTTCCTCACGACGGCGTCGAAGGCGGTCTTGAGCCCCGCTACCTCGCGGTCGCTCGGCGCGATGACGAGGGCCTTGAGCCCCGGTTCGGAGACGAGCCTCGAGGCTACCGCGGCCATCAAGACCGCGTCGCGCCCCCCGCCGAGGCGAACGTCCGCGACGACGCTCCCCGAGGCGAGGTCGAACGCGAGCTGCCCGGCGGCGGCGGCGGATCCCAGGCCGGAGAGGGCCGAGGCTATCCTATCGTCTAGTTCTGGAGAATCTTTATCCATGTGTAATCCCGTACGTACTTTGGTTCGCGGCGCGATCCGGCCCGGGCCGGCGCCGACGTCGCTCGGTAGCACTATACAACGCCGCTCCCGTGTTGTGAAGGCTATCGGATCCGGGCGGGCGGGGACCGGGCTTGCCCCTCTCGCGGGTACGGTATAGAGTTCGCGGTATGCAACGGAAGCGCTTCGTATTAGTGATGGCCTCGGCGCTCGGCGCCCTATCGTGCGGGGGGACCAGCCCGGCGCGCGCGGGGATCGCGCCCGAGGACGCGCGCGTCGCCGCCGCCGTGTCTGCGCTACGCGGCATTTTCGCCGAGGCGGCGCTCGCCGACGCCGCGGGCCCCGACACCGCGGGCGCTATCGAGGCGGCTATACGGGCCGCCCCGGACAGGTTCTTCGAGCTGGTAGCGGCGGCGGCGGCCGAATCCGCGGCCGAGGGAGGGCTATTGGCGATAGTCGATAAGGCTAGCGCGCTGCCCCCCGACTACGAGCCTGGGGACCTGGTCTCGCTCAACGACTACCCGCTCGCGGCGACGCGGAAGGATCTCAGGATAAGGAAAGCCGTCGCGGAGGCGGCGCTCCGGATGGACGCGGCGGCGCGGGCGGACGGGGTACGGCTCCAATTCGCGTCGGCGTACCGCTCCTACGAGTACCAGGACGGCCTGTTCAAGCGCTACGCCGCTTCGTACGGGGAGGAGGAGGCGTCCCGGTTCTCGGCGAGGCCGGGCAAGTCGCAGCACCAGCTAGGCACTGCCTTCGACTTCGCCCCCATCGACGACGGCTTCGCGGAGACGAAGGCCGGCGCGTGGACGAAGGACAACGCCGCCCGATTCGGCTTCTCGATGTCGTACCCGGAAGGCATGGAGCCCATCACCGGCTACGTATGGGAGAGCTGGCACTTCCGCTACGTCACGAGGGCCGGTGCGGCGCTGGAGCGCGAATACTTCGGCGGCGTCCAGCGCTATATGCTCGAATTCCTCGCGGCCTACGGGAAGGCCGCGCCGTAGGCGAAGGCCCGGCGATAGGCGGAGGCCGCTATCGCTTGCCGGCCGCGGGCTCCCGCTGCTTGATCGACTCCTGCCTGAATCCCTCGCCGAACTGCTCCACGGTCTTGCCGAACTGCTTATCGCTCAGGAACCCGAAGTCCTGGAGCACGTCCTTATCTATCTGGTCGTAGGCCATGGCGCCCAGCTCGTACTCGCAGAACACGTTGGCGAGGTAGACGGTGAAAACGACGTCCTTGTAGTCGGTCGTCATAAGCGACGGTTCGTGGTGGAAGCGGATCGCCGCCACCAGCGATTCCGGGAAATTCCATTTCTCGGCGACTCGGGCCCCTATCTCGGAGTGGTTCATGCCGCCGGCCAGGTCCTCGAAGGTCGCCTTGTCGATGCCCTTCGCCTCGCAGAACGACTTGATGTGGTCGAGGAGCTCGGGATGGACGGCCGAGAAGATTATCTTCCCCATATCGTGGAGCATGCCCCCCACGTAGGCGTCGTCCTGGAGCGCGCGATTGCCCGGCTTGAAATTCTTGGCCAGGTTGTACGAGTAATACGCGCAGCGGTAGCTATGGTCCCAGAGGGCCTTCTGGTCGACGCCCCGCTCCTCGGCCAGGATCTTCTGCGAGCCGTAGGAGAACAGCAGGTTCTTGATGCCGCGGAGGCCGACGAGCTTTACCGCGTCCACGATATTGTCCACGCGGCGGGGCAGCATGAACTGGGCGGAATTGACGAGCTTCAATAGGTCCGCCGTCATCGACGGGTCCGTGGAGATGTTCCTCGCGATATCGACCATCTCGCTCTTGGGGTCCGCTATCAGCCGCTGTATAGTCAGGATATTCTCGGGGAAGTGCGGCAGGCTGGTGATCTGCCTGACCAGCTCGTCGGTCAGCGACGAGAGGCTCTCTATCTTCGCCGCGGCTACCGGGATGGTTATCCTCGCGACGGTCTCCCCGTTGTCGGTATGGATATCGAAGCAATCCTCGTCCAGGCTCATCTTCTTGAGCATCAGGACGAGTATGACGAGGCCGAGGCCCGCGCCCTCGGAGGCGTCCAGGATCTGCGACATCGCCTCCTCGAGGGTATCGTACTTCCTGGAATGCGCTAGCTTGTCCTGGATGCGGAGGTACTCGGTCCTGGTAAGCTCCGCGTTGTTGCGGACCTCGAGCACGACGTTGGACCCGCGCGCCTGGAATATGATCTTGATGTAATACTGCTTTTCCTTCTGCTTCTGCAGGTAATACGCCAGGTTCTCGAGCGTATCGGCCTTGAAGGAGCGCATCCCTTCCTCGTACTCGGCGGGATTCTTCAGGTCCAAGCCCTTCGTCTCGAAGTAGACTCGCTTCGTATTCGCCTTCTTAGCGTTCACGGCGAGCTCGCGGAGGCAATACACGAGGTAATCCTTGATCCTCGCCTGCCCCAGCTCGCCGAGGAAGACCTCCAGGACCTCTTCTATGTACACCTCTATCTCATGAGGGAGGGTATAGGTGGTGATGGTAAGCGGGATCGCGCTATGCGCCGCCTTCTTTATCTTCGTTACGTCTACGACCAGCTCGTTGCCTGCCATCGCCCTCTCCATCTTTTCGGTATCTACTGAACGTCTACCTGTAGATTACTTGATACGGGCTTATCGCGCAACTGCAATGGACGACCAGTAGATTTCCGTCACGGCTCCGGGCTCAACCGCTCTCGGATCATTGACAGGGTTCACGCGCGGATAAAGCTTAGGGTCCATGAAGACGGTACTGATTGTCGACAGGCACGATCGCGACAGGGCGACGGCGGCGGCCTTGCTAGCTCTTCGGTATGTCGTCCGCTGCTGCTCCTCCGTGCCCGAGGCTAGGTCGATCGCTGTTTCGCATCGCCCGTTCGCGATAGTCCTTGACGAGGAGAGCGCGGCGGCCGACGGCTTCGACGATCCGGCCGCCGCGGCGGCCGCTATCCACCCTCGCGCCGCGGCCGTATTCGCGAGCGGGCGGGCCGGGATCGCCGTAAGGCGAGGCTCCGCTGGATTCTATCTGCGAAAGCCCTACAGGGCTGACGACTTGTTCTCGGCGATAAGCCTCGCGTCGGCGCTTCACAAGGCGGCATCCCCGGGCTCCGCCTTTTCCTCGGCCCCCGCGGCCCCCGCGAGCGCGAGGCCCCTCCCGCGGCGCGCCGCCGCGAGGACGGCCCATCCTCCGCTGGAGTCGGCCGAGAGGAGGCTGATAGGCGACTGCGCCGCCCTCCGCTTCGTAGCCGAGAGGATAGCGCTCTACGCGACGACCGACGCCCCCGTGCTGATACTCGGCGAGAGCGGCACGGGCAAGGAGCTCGCGGCGCTCGCCATCCATAAGGCCTCGAGCCGATCGCGGAGGCTATTCCTTCCGGTCGACTGCGCGGCTATACCCGAGACTCTCGCGGAGAGCACCCTGTTCGGCACCGTCAAGGGGGCTTACACAGACGCCGTGGAGAAGAAAGGCGCCTTCGAGACGGCCTGCGGCGGGACGGTCTTCCTCGACGAGATAGGCGAGCTGTCGATCCCCATCCAAGCCAAATTCCTCAGGACCCTCGAGACCGAGTCCGGCGCGCGGGTAGGCTCGATAGAGCCGATAGCCTATGACGTACGTATCCTGTCCGCGACCAACGCGCCCCTGTTTTCAGACCGCAAGCGGTTCAGGCCCGAATTGATCCATAGAATCGACACGCTGGTCCTTCGTATGCCGGCCCTACGCGAGCACAAGGACGACATCGAGGCCTTGTCGGAATCCTTCCTGTCGGAATTCGGGTCGACGAAGCGTATAGCCAGCGGTACCGTAGTCAAGCTGATGTCGTGGGACTGGCCCGGCAACGTCAGGGAGCTGAGGAACGTCATCCGGCGGGCGTCGGTGCTCTCCGGGTCCCGCGACGAGATACTGCCCGTCGACATAGAGCTATCGGGCGCGGGAAATGCCTGGCAGGGAACGCTCTTCTGATCAGAAGATAGGCCTGACCGAGACGACGTTCATGTACACGTCGTTCGTTCCGGCCTTATTCGCCCGGAGAGTCGCGTCCCGGGCTATCACCACGGTTCGGCGTCCAGACGAGCCGTCGAGGAATTCCCTATACGCCTCCCCGCGGAACACCAGGAAAACGCGATGGAGCACTATCTCCGAGCTTCCCTTCCATTCGCCTTCCAGGAACTCGACGACCGCCTCGAAGGGCTCCTCCGACTTGACTACGGCGCCGGAGAGCGTGCCGAACAGCAGCAGGGCCGCGTCGCCCGATATCTCCGCGAGAGCCTCGGAGTCGCCGGTACGGGCTATCTCCGCGAGCCTCGCGATGCCTATGCCGAGGTCGATGCGACCGACGAAGGTGGCGTCGCCTATCGGCGCGCCTTGCGCCGCGGCCGCGGAGACGAGGGCGAGAGCCAGGGCCGTCGAGAAGAATAGTCGTTTCATTCCGTCCTCCATCGAGCCGGGAACAGCCGACCCTAGCGGAAGCCTACTCCCGACTCGCCCCGCGGTCAAGCGCGCTCGCCGATAGCGCCCCCAACTTGACGAACAGCGACGAGAAGCGTCCGAGCTCCGATTCCGATAGCGCGGCCCTGGCGGCTACGCTCCGGATGAAGGCCTCGGCCTCGGGCCTGCCCGCGATCTTGAAGAAACCGGCGGCCTGGAGCGCGTCCGCAATATCGATCGCGGCGGCCTCCGTGGAGGCCCGCGGAGCGGCGGCCCTACCGTTGGCGAGGCCGTCTTCGTGCCCCGCGCGGCGCGACAGGCTCTTCCTTATCTCCCAGCAGGCTATCTGCACGGCGTGCGACAGGTTGAGGGAGGGGAAGAGCTCGGAGCTCGATATACCGACGGCCTCGTCGCAGAGCGACAGCTCGGCGTCGGACAGGCCGTCGCGCTCGTTACCGAAGACGAGCGCTATCGGGCCGCCTCCTCGACGCGAACACGCCTCAGCGAGGTCCTCGACGGCCACGTTCTCCTTGCGCCTCTGGCCGACCCTACGCGTGAACCCCGCGGCCAGAGAGAAGCCCGACAGAGCCTCGCCCAGGCTCTCATACCGCTCGGCGGCCTCGAAGAGATCGAACGCCAGGAGCGCGTGAGTCCTGACGGCCGCCTCGTCGTACTCCGGGCACCGGGCCAGGACCAGCCTCGTCACGCCCATCGACTTCATCGCCCTGCACGAGGCTCCCACGTTCATGGAGCCTTCGGCGCGGCATAATACGACGGCGACGTCATCGAGCGCGGTAGCCATGCTGGAACCCTCCATGCGTTGTTTACGCGAACCGTTCGGTGGACTATAGTGGATGTCCCTATGACGAACAATACTGAGGCGCCCTTCGAGGCGCGGTTACGCGGGCTCTCCGCCCTGATAGTCGGCGCCACCGGCGGTATAGGCCTCGCTATAGCCGAGGCGTTCGCCGAGGCCGGGGCGAGGCTCGTCATGCACGGGCGCGATCGGGCGCGCGCTGAGGCCAGGGCTAGCGAGCTCCGTTCCCTCGGGGCCGACGTCTCGACGATATGCGAGGACCTTTCCGGAGGCGAGCCGTCCCGCGCGCTGCTCGAGGCCGCGGCGTCGGCCGACATTTTAGTCGTCGCGTACGGCCCCTTCGTCTATAAGCCGCTCTCGGAGACGAAAGGCGCGGATTGGCGCTTAACGGCCCTCGCCTGCCTCGCGCTACCTGGGACGCTCGCGACAGAGGCGGCCGCGGCGATGGCGGCGAGGGGATCCGGCCGAATACTTCTATTCGGGGGGACGCGGACCGACGCTATCCGCGGCTTCAAGGCGAACGCCGCGTACGCCGCCGCCAAGACGGGCATCGGCGTGCTAGCCAAATCGATAGCCGTGGAATTCGGCGGCAAGGGAGTATCCTGCGCCGTCCTCTGCCCCGGATTCGTCGACACGGAGTACCTCGACGCGACTACGAGGGAAAGGCTCGGCAATGCGTCGCCGCGAGGAGGGCTCATCCCCAGCGGGGAAATCGCCCGGCTAGCCCTATATCTCGCGTCCGGGGGCATGGAACTCGCTAACGGATCTATTATCGTAGCGGATAGAGGGCTCTATTCGCTATAATATTTTAAAAGATAGAAAAATAGGCTATCAAAAACGACCGGAATAGCCGAAAATAACGTCGAACGGGTATTTTGATTGCGAATGGCCATACGCCATGCCAGTATCGATTTGACAAGGCATTGACGACGGCCTATGATCGTCATAGAATTGGTCGTTAGTAATCGATAATACCTCGATATGGAAGAGGAGCACCATGCCAAATAATGATATCGTTCCTGGCTTCGACGACGAGAAGGACGATAGCCTCAAGATCAGACTCCAGAAGATCGACCACGTCGAGAACTGTTTGGCCCTGTTCCTCACGGGCTATATCGATACGTACAACTCGAATTTTTTCCAAAAGCGTGTCGGCAAGGCCATAGACGCGGGATTCTCCAGGCTTATATTCAATTGCGGCGGACTCAATTACGTCTCGTCTACGGGCATAGGCTCCTTCACCGCATTCCTGAAGGCGGTGAAGCCCCGCTCCGGAGACATCGTGCTGCTAGAGATCCAGCCTAAGGTTTACGAGGTTTTCCAGTTATTAGGCTTCTCCCAGTTCTTCAATATCAAGGATAATCTCGAGGAAGCCACGGCGTATTTCCACCAGGGCTCGCAGGTCAGCTCGCAGACGGTATTCCCGAAGATCTTCTCGTGCCCGATCTGCACCAAGAAGCTCAAGGCGGCAAAGCCCGGGCGCTTCCGCTGCTCCGAATGCAAGACCATCCTGGCAATAGACAACTCGGGCCAGGTTTTCTTAGGATAGTCTCGGCCGCTCGCCGTATCGACCAGCGCCTTCGCGAGGAGCAATCAATGGCAGGAATGACGAAAATTGAATCCTATCTCATGGACCTAGACATCTCATACGAGGAAGTATCACCGACCGCTTTCTTCATCGACGACCAGGCTAAAGGCCTACCGGGCATAACGATAACCCTCGACGACCCCATAGTCGTCGTAAGGGCCCGCGTCATGCCGGCGCCGCGCGACAAGCGGGAGGAGCTCTTCGCTACCCTCCTCCGGCTTAACGGGACGGATATGGTGCACGGGGCGTACGGCCTGGACGCCGACGACGTAGTGCTCATCGATACGCTGGAATACGAAACTATGGATAAACAGGAATTCGAGGCCGCCCTCGATTCTATCGGCCTGGCGCTGTCCAGGCATTACGGCGTCCTCGGATCGTTCCGAGGCTGATCCTAGAGGAGGCTAACGACCATGGGAATATTCGATAGGCTTAAGACGGTAATATCGTCAAATATAAACGAGATGATCAACAAGGCCGAGAACCCGGAGAAGATGCTCAATCAGCTGGTCATTGACATGAACCAGCAGATGATAGAGTCGAAGAAAGCCGTGGCCATGGCGATCGCCGACGAGAAGAAGCTGGAGCGCGAGCTCCTCGAGCAGAAACGCGTGTCCGAGGAATGGGAGCGCAAGGCCGTCATAGCCGTCAAGGCGAGCAGGGACGACCTCGCGAAGGAAGCCTTGCTTAGGAAGCAGGAGGCCGAATCCTATTTCCTCCAGCTCAAGCCCCAGTGGGAGGCGCAGAAGGCGTCGGTAGAGAAGCTCAAGGAAACGCTCAAGCAGCTTCAGAACAAGATCGACGAGGCTTCCCGCAAGAAGAACATCCTCGTGGCGCGGGCCAAGCGCGCGGAAGCCCAGCAGAAGATACAGAAGACCCTCGCGAGCGTCTCGGGGAACACGAGCGCCTTCGATACCTTCGACCGCATGGCGAAGAAGGTGGACGAGCTCGAGGCCAGGGCCGACGCGCAGGCCGAGCTCGCGGACCTGTCGCAATCGACGTCTCTCGACAAGGAATTCGCCAAGCTCGAGTCGTCGGGAGCGGGAGCGGACCTCCTCCTCGAGGAGCTCAAGCGGAAGATGATAGGCGACGGCGGGACCGAGCCGGCCGGACAGGCCTAGGCTTGCGTTTCCTCTTCGTCGGAAGCGAGGGGGAGCTGAGAGAATCCATCGCCTACGAGGAGGACGGCTCGCCGTCCTCTTTTTTTGTCTGCGCTCCCCGTCGGGGGCGTATCGCCGAAGAGTCGTTCGACGCGATCGTCATCCCCGCGGTACGGTTCGTATCCATGATGGAAGCAACGATAGCGGCGCCCGTCTTCGCGAGCGGGCCGGCGGAACTGGCTCGCCGCTGCTTCGAGTTAGGGTGCGCGGACTTCATCCGCGAGCCCTGGACCGAGACGGAGCTCGAGGCGCGCGCGTCCCGCCTCGGCAGGAACCGCATCCGACTCGGCTCCGCGATACTCGAGGGGAGGTCGCTCTCGGGTCCGCTAGGCTCGGTCAGGCTGGGAGCCGGCGCCTGCGCCATATTGACGATCCTCCACGCGAACGCCGGGCGGCCAGTTTCGAGGGAGGCGTTCGCGTCGCTTTCCGGAACCGATAGACAGGAAGGGCGAGGCGTAGACATGAGGATCGCCCGCGTGAGAGCCATCCTCCGCTCCGTCGGAGCCTACGATCTAGCTGGGGCCATCGTTTGCGAGAGCGGATCGTATCGAATTTGTACTTGACAGAATACCCAGGCACTATTCTTAAGCTCTCTTGTGGATAACCTGTTCATTATTTGTGTCGTATTAATTTTTTACAATTATGATCGTATAGAAAAGCGTACATCGTTGTGCCTTTTTGGATCACATCCGAAGTCAATTTTTTAATTCCATTCTAGAAAACAAATTAATCATTTCGATCGAGAATTAGCGCATATCTAGCATTTCCGAAGCTCCAAAAGCTCAAAAATCATTATTGTGCTTTTATACAACTCCCTGTGGATAACCTGTGCACGTTATCCACAAACAACCGAGCGGATACCATTCGGCTTGTCAAGCGCCAGTGCCCATGCTACAGTTTTAAAGGATGAAAACAATAGCGCGCATCGCGTTCCGCTTCCTTATCGCCTTTGCCGTCTGTTCCATCGTCGTTACCGTTATCTGGACGGCGCGCTACCTATTCCAAGCGGAGCATGTCGCCCTCGGCCCGGCCCTATACTCCATCGCTATAGCGTCGGTCCCTGCCGCCACTATCGCCGGCGCCTTCGCGACGTTTTTCGCGATGAACAGGACGATACGCTCGCGGCCCCTCGGGTTCGCGCTCGTCACGACGCTGTCCGCGCTCGCGATGGTCGGCTTCGCCTCCCTAGCGAGATATCTCGACCTGCCCGCCGACGCCTCGATCCAGTCGCTCCCTCGATCGTACCTGCCGATAGGCGCGTGGATGGTCGAGATCGCTAACGCCCCGTGGCCGACGCTCGCCATGGGCGCGGCGGCCTTCGCGGCGTTCGCGGCCTCCTTCTGGTGCTGCACCCGCCTATCTCGGAGCCGCCCATTGATCGGCGCGTTCCTCGCCCCTAGCTCCGCCCTCGCCTCCCTCTTCCTTTTCTCCCTCTACTTATCCGGCCCCGCGGACGCCTTATTCTCGCTACTTGGGATAGCGCTCCCGCGGCTCCTGTCGGCCGCCGCGCTTACCGCGGCTAACGCGCTGGCGCTCCTGCTTTTCGACGCTCTGTTCGCCAGGAAGCCGTCGGGGGGCCGTTCCGATGCCTAATAAGAGTACCGGCTTCGCGACCGTGGCCGGGGCGCTCATCGCGATCGCCTTCGCGCTGGGATTCTTCCTCTCGCTAGTCTCGATAGGGACTTCAGGCGTCCTCTTCAAGTTCGCGATCGCGTGGGAGCTGACTAAGGCCCTCCTCTACGTAGCGGCCTGGGCGCCCGCGATAGTGCTCGCGTCCTCGGCCCTGGCGATGGAATCCTCCAGCGCCAGCGACGGGTTCTCGGGGCAGGCGTACCGAGTAATGGCTCCGGTCCTGGCGCTAGCGGCGATCGTATCGATATTCTACCTCCTGGTCGTACCCGGCCTGGAGGAACGGAAGAACCGTTACGAGAGCCAGAGCCAGCTTTTCTCGGACTCGCTGAGCCTCGCCGACGAGGCCCTGCGAGAAGGACGGCTAGGCGACGCGCAACGACACCTGCTGTCCTCCGCCGCGATAGACCAGAGGGACGCGCGCTTCGAAGCCCTGAACTCGAGGGTCCAGACGGCGGAGATTAAGGCGAAGGCCGCCGCCCTAGGCGACGACGCCGCGACGACGCCGCCCCCCCCGAAGGAAGACCCGGCGTGGAAGGCGGGCAACCGTTTCTACCTCGAGGCGCTCGAGGCGAGGAAGGCCGGCCGGCTCTTCGACGCCCACTACCTGGCCAAGCGCTCGGCGGCGCTGTTCTCCAAGAGGCCTGAAGTCACGCGGCTCGTGGCCGATACCTGGCGCGATATACAGAGGCTCGGGCCGTCAGCGGAGACGAAGGCGGCGGCCGCGTACTACGAGCGCAAGCTCGATGGATACGCGCGCTTCCAGGAAGGCGATTTCCTGGAGGCCTACAGGATCTATTCCGGGCTCGCGGCGGAGGACTCCTCCGATAAGGACGCGCGGGTCTACCTGGAGAGGAGCGCGGAAGGGCTCTCGACCATAGCCTTCTTCATAGAGGAAGACGAGCGGGCCTTCTCGCGCTCCGACGAGCGCCGATTCGCCATAACGCTGTCGGAACCGAGCGGGTGGAGCGCTACTATCCGGGCGTCCCGCGCCGCTCCTTCCGAGGACGCTATCTACTTCAGGGACCTGGAGCTCGAGATCCAAGCGGAGGATCCGATACGCGTTAGCGCGCCCTTCGCCAGGCTGCACGGAAACACGCTTATCCTCAGGGCCGTAGACAGGAATAGGCCGGAGCTCGTCTGGGACCCCGCCTACGACGCGAGGCCGAAGTCGGCCGATCCGGGTTACGCTCTAGCCGTTCCGTTCGACCAGGAGGACGCGGCCACCGCGATCAGGTTCTCCGGGGCCCCCGGGGACATACCGCTCGCGTTCCTGGCCACCGGCATAGACGAGGCGTCGCGGCTGGGCATAGACAAGGAGCCCCTGCTCGCCGAGCTGGCGGGAAGGACCTCGTACCCGTTCGCCGTCGTGATGCTCGCGCTCATCGGCGCGGGCATGGGCGTCAGGTTCAAGCCGAAGGACGCCGTAGGACCCGTCGCGAAGTACCTGAGCGCGCCCGTCCTCGTCGCGCTAGCCGTGCCTCCGATCCGCGTCGTCGCCGAGGCCGAGGCCGTAGCGGCCAGGGCCTTCGCGGAATGGGTACCGAGCGGAATCTTCCTCCCGGCATGGCTCGCCTTCATGGGGGCCTGCGTCGTGGCGAGCCTCCTCGTCGCCGCCCGGATAGCGGATTCCCGCTAGCGGCTTCGCTCTAACGGATTCCCGTTACTCGCCGACCCGCTCTATCCTCGCGCCGAGGGCCTGAAGCCGCTCGGCTATCCTCTCGTACCCCCGCTCTATCTGGTACACGTTCTTTATGGAGCTCGTTCCCTCGGCGCATAGCGCGGCGATGACGAGCGCCATGCCGGCCCGCACGTCGGGCGACGTGAGCGAGTCGCCGCGAAGCCGGGCGGGTCCCGATACGACGGCCCGATGAGGATCGCATAGGACGATGCGGGCTCCCATGCCGATGAGCTTATCCACCCAGAACATGCGGGACTCGAACATCTTCTCGTGGATCAGGACCGTGCCCTCCGCCTGGGTCGCCACGACCGTCATGATGGACGTGAGGTCGGGCGGGAATCCCGGCCACGGGGCGTCGTCGATCTTGGGGATCTGGCCGCCGAGGTCGGGCACGATGCGCATCGACTGCCCAGAGTGGACGGAGAGGGAGTCGCCGTCAAGGCTCCAGCTTATGCCGAGCCTGCCGAAGGCGAGCTTCATCATTCGGAGGTCCTCCGGGACGACGCCCTCTATGACTATATCCCCGCGGGTCACCGCCGCGAGGCCGATAAACGATCCGACCTCCATGAAGTCAGGGCCGATGGTGAAGTCCGCGCCGTGGAGCGAGGCGACGCCGTCGATCGTCAGGATATTAGACCCGACCCCGCTTATCGACGCGCCCATCGCGCCTAGCAGCCTGCAGAGGTCCTGGACGTGGGGCTCGCTGGCGGCGTTCCGGATCACGGTCCGGCCCTCGGCGATGGACGCGGCCATGACGGCGTTCTCGGTCGCCGTCACCGACGCCTCGTCGAGGAAGAGGTCGGAGCCCTTGAGCTTATTCGCGGTGAACACGAAGGCCCCGTCTATCTCTATGCGGGCGCCGAGCTCCTCGAGGGCCAGGAAATGGGTATCGAGCCTGCGTCGGCCTATCACGTCGCCGCCCGGGGGAGGCAGAGTCACCTTGCCGAACCTGGCCAGGAGGGGCCCCGCGAATAGTATCGACGCCCTAACCTTGGCGGCGAGCCCGGCTGGGACCTCGGCCGCCCTCACTGCGGCCCCGTCTATGCTCCAGGCGTTCCTATCGAGCCGTTCCACGCCGGCGCCGAGGGCTCGGCATATATCGAGCATCACGAGGACGTCCTCGATCTCGGGGATGTTCCGGAGGATCACCGGCTCCTCCGAGAGGAGGGCGGCGGCGATGCACGGGAGCGCGGCGTTCTTGTTGCCGCTCGCGCGGATACGGCCCTTGAGCGGGTGCCCGCCCTCGATACGGTATTGGTTCATATCGGCATCCTACTCGGGCGCATCGGGCTCGTCAACGCCGTTTGACCGCGGCGCCGGAACGCGCTACCCTTAAGGCTACGGTCGCGGAGGCTCGCCGTCTCGGACCGATACTCAAGGAGGCTCCATGTCGATAGAGAAGCTGAAACCCGTTCCGAGCGATATCGCAATCGCGCAAGCGGCTTCGATCCGCCCTATCTCGCAGGTCGCCGCGAGCTACGGCATCCAAGACGAGTACCTCGACCATTTCGGCCGGGACAAGGCTAAGGTCCGCCTCGAATTCCTCAAGGACAACGCCGCCGCGCCTAAGCGCGCGAAGTATATAGACGTCACCGCGATCAGCCCGACGCCCCTCGGGGAGGGCAAGACCACCACGACCGTCGGGTTGACCCAGGGACTCGGCCGCCTAGGGAAGAAAGCCATAGCCGCCATCCGCCAGCCGTCGATGGGGCCGACGTTCGGCATCAAGGGCGGGGCCGCCGGCGGCGGCTACAGCCAGATCGTGCCTATGGAGGACTTCAACCTGCACCTCACCGGCGACATCCACGCCGTCGCCGCCGCCCACAACCTGTGCGCCGCGGCCCTCGACGCGAGGATGTACCACGAGGGCCGCTGGTCGGACGCGTTCTTCGAGAAGCAGGGCATGGCCAAGCTCGATATCGATCCCTACCAGGTGCTATGGCGCCGCGTCGTCGACATGAACGACAGGCCCCTCCGCGGCGCCCTGCTAGGCGTCGGCGGGGTCGACAACGGCCCGCTCCGCCAGAGCGGCTTCGACATCGCCGTCGCGAGCGAGGTCATGGCGATACTCGCGCTCGCCAAGGACCTCAAGGACCTGCGCGAGCGCATGGGCCGGATAGTCCTCGCCATAGACAAGGCGGGCAAGGCGGTCACGACCGAGGACCTGGGGGTGGCCGGCGCGATGACCATCCTCCTCAAGGACGCCATAAAGCCGAACGTGCTGCAGACGCTGGAGGAGCAGCTCGCGTTCGTGCACGCCGGGCCGTTCGCGAACATCGCCCACGGCAACTCGTCCGTCGTCGCCGACCTCATCGCCACGAGGATAGGGGACTACGTCGTCACCGAGAGCGGCTTCGGCGCCGACATGGGCTTCGAGAAGTTCGTGGACATCAAGTGCAGGACGAGCGGCGTCTTCCCGGACGCCGTCGTCGTGGTAGCCACCGTACGCGCGCTCAAGATGCACGGCGGCGGCCCCAAGGTAAGCCCGGGCAAGCCCCTGGCGAAGGCCTACGTCGAGGAGGACGTCGAGCTGCTCAAGAAGGGGCTCCCGAATTTGCTGTCGCACCTGGGCATCGTGGCCAGGTTCGGCGTGCCCGCGGTAGTCGCCATCAACGCCTTCCCGACAGATACCGAGGCGGAATGGGCGGCGATCAAGGAAGCGGCGATCAAGGCCGGCGCCGTAGACGCCGTCGTCGCCAGGAACTGGGCCGAGGGCGGCGACGGGGCAGTCGAGCTCGCCGAGGCGGTCGTCAGGGCGGCCGACAGGCCCAGCGACGTCAAGCCGTTCTACCCGCTGGACCTGCCTATCAAGGAGAAGATAGAGCGTATCGCCCGGGATATATACGGAGCGGGGAGCGTCTCCTACTCGGCCGAGGCTGATAAGGCCATAGAGAAATTCGGCGAGCTAGGCTACGACAAGCTGCCGATCTGCATGGCCAAGACGCAATACTCGTTCACGCACGACCCGGCGCTGAAGGGAGCGCCAAAGGGCTTCGTCTTCCCCATCGCCGACGTCCGGATAGCCGCCGGGGCCGGCTTCGTCTACCCGCTCTCCGGCGAGATCAATACCATGCCGGGCCTATCGAGCAAGCCCGGCTATATGGGCATGGACATCGATACGGAGACGGGCAGGATAACCGGATTGTCATGATCTAAGGATAATAGGCACAGAGACATCGAGAAGATGAGGCAAGAAAGATAATAGCAATAGAAGAGTAGGAGGAAAGGGATAGTAGAGAATGGTCTTCCTACCTTTTTTTAACGAATGACTACTCGTCTTCTCCGTGTCTCTGTGCGCATTCTTTTCTTATCTGGCCAACAGGTGCTCCAGGAGGATCTTGAGGCCGATGCCGACGAGGGTCGCGCCGCCGGCCGCCTCGGCCCAGCGCTCCAGCCTGGAGCCGATCCGCCTACCGAATTCGCAGCCGACGAGGCACAGGGCGAACGTGATCGCGCCTATGATCGCCGAGGCTATCCAGATGGGCGCCCTGATGATGCTATAGCTTATGCCCACGGCCAGGGCGTCTATGCTCGTGGCGACCGATAGGACGAGGAGGACGCGGAGGTCGAGCACGTTCAGCTTGCCCCGCTCCTCGTCGGAGCACGACGCCGCGTCCTTGACGCCGAAAGACTCCAGTATCATCTTGCCGCCGACGAGGGCGAGCAGCCCGAAGGCCAGCCAATGGTCCCACGATCCTATTGCCGACGCGAAGGCGGTGCCCGCCGCGAAACCGGCCAGCGGCATCAGGAACTGGAAGAGCCCGAAGGCGAAGGCGGTCCTTACGGCGTAGGCCAACGTGAGCCCCGGGATGCACATCCCGCTCGAGACGGATACGGCGAACGCGTCCATGGACAGAGCGAGGCCGGCGAGTACGTAGGTCAGCATTGATTCTCCTCAGTAATCCCTTGAAAGGAGGCGCTCGACGGTGCCGCGCAGCTCGTCGCGGGGGGTTCCCGGGGGAAGCCGCGAGAGTTCCCTCATAGCGCGGCCGGTATACGCCGAGGCCAGGTCCCTCGACGACGATATGGCCCCGGACTCCCTGACCGCGTCGACTATCGCGCCTATTGCCGCGTCGTCGGGCCTGGCGAGGCCGCGGCCGACGGCCGCGAGCAGCGGCTCGAAGCGCCCGGGGACGGCGCGCATGGCGAGTATGAGGGGCAAGGTGCAGAGGCCCTCGCGCACGTCGCTCGCTACCGGCTTGCGCATCGCGCCCTCGCTTGACTCGTAGTCCAGGACGTCGTCCATGACCTGGAAGGCCATGCCGGCGGCGTACCCGGCCCTCGTCAGCGCCGCCACCGTCGACGGCGACGCCTTGGCCTCCACGGCCCCGGCCCGGAGCGACAGCGAGAATAGCGCGGCCGTCTTGCCGGCTATCTTGCGCAGGTAGTTGCGCTCGCTACGCGGCCAGGAATAGCGCTCGAGGTCCTGGTGTATCTCCTCGGAGCAGAGAGCCCCGATCAGGGCGGCGAGCAGGCGGGCGTTCTCTGGGCTGGAGCTCTCCGACGCCAGCCGGAAGCACCTCGAGAAGAGCCAGTCGCCCGCGAGCACCGCGTCCTTGGCCCCGTAACGGGAGTGCACCGTAGGGATGCCGCGCCGGGTATCAGAGGCGTCGATGACGTCGTCGTGGATCAGCGTAGCCACGTGCAGGAGCTCGACGGCGGCCGCGAGGTCCGTGAGGTCCTTGGGCCGCTTCCCGAAACGCCCCGCCATGATCAGGAAGGCGGGCCGTAGCATCTTGCCGTTGGCGTCGATGAGCTCCTGCACCGGCTCGGCGAGGGGAAAGCGGCCGGAGCCGACGACGTCCTTCATGCGAGCCCTGACGGCATCGAGCTTGGCCGAGATCTCGGGGAGTTCTTTCCAGAATTCTGTCATCGTCTGCTCGGCTCGTCTTCCTGGCCGCGGCTACTCCGCGTCGCTAAAATACCGCGGGGACGACTGGGCGTCCCCGCGGCGTGTGGTTAGATCCTCGGTACTGTTCTAGTAATCCCGTTATTTAGTGGGGTCGTCGGCGTAGAAGTGCCACTTGCGGGCGAACTTCGTGCCGTTCCACCACTTCTTAAACCAGGGCACGCTCCAGTAGTCCATCCCGAACGACCTGCCGGCGCCTCCGAGCATGAGTATAGCCGCGAAGACGAACCACAGCTGATCCCACGCGAACATGCCGGATAGAGTGAAGACGACGCACATGCCTATGCTGGCGACGGCGGCCCACCAGGTGAAGAACCCGCCGAACAGCGCGAGGCCGATGGCTATCTCCATGACGACTATCATCGCCTGGAAGCCTTGGTACGGAAGGAACGCGAACATCCCGTCCATGAAGGTCGTCCTGAACCAGGTGCTGATCGCTCCGTTGAAGTCGAAGATGGGCTTCGTCAGGTCCCAGACCTTGCCGAAGGCCCGCGTAGCCGTGTCGGCGACGGCCGCGACGGCCTCGGCCGCGGGTTCGGCCCAATCGCCGCTCGCGGCGCTGACCGCCTCGACCGCGGTCTCGACGGCGCCGGACGCGGCCGCGACGGCCTCGGCCGCGGGCTCCGCCCAGTCGCCGGCCTCGCTCGCGGCGCTTACAGCCTCGACGACCTTCATGCCGGCCTGCTTCACGCCCGGGCTGAACATCCAGCCGCTCTTGGAGCCGGCGTCCCACGCGAACCAGCCCTCGCCGATCTTGTTCACGCCCTCCATGACCCACATGAGGCCCAGCCACATGCGCAATAGGAGGGGCCAGTAGCCCCGGACCTTGTGCGTCGCGAAGCCGCCTATGAACGAGCGCCTGTTCTGGATATCGAGGAATTCGTGCTTGACGTATTCCCACACCTGGTTAACGCCGGCGATGTTAAGGAGGTACCAGACGTTGATCATATGCTTCATCATCATGGCGATGAAGCCGCGGCTCTTCATGCCGCCCGCGTTGGCCACGCCGTAGCGCCCGCCGATGGACACCATGAAGCCGTGGAAATTCGACTTGAACGAATGGCGCTCCGCCGAGCCCTCTATATCGGCGATTATGTTCTTGGCCGCGACCTCGGCGGTCTGGTGCGCGCCCTCCACGATCTGCGGGACGGGCTTGCCGTTCTCGAGGAAGAACGCGTTGTCGCCGACCACGTACGCGTACGGGTAGTCGACGCTCTTCATCTCGGCGTCGACCTGCAGGCGGCCGCGGCCGCGCTCGCCCTTGGTGAGCTCGAGGCCGGCGGCGAAGGAGCTGCCCTTGACGCCGCAGGTCCAGATGAAGGTATCGGTCTCTATGACCTTGCCGTCCTTGCAGAGGACCTTGCCCGGCTCGGCGCCGATGATCGACGCGTTGAGCATGACCTCGCAGCCCATCTTCTCAAGGTATTTCTCGGCGCGGACGCGGAGGGGCTCCTCGAGTATAGGCAGGATGGACGGCAGGGCCTCTATATTGATGACGCGGGTCTCGGCGCGGTCCAGGTAGTGCTTCCGGCACATGGAGTCGCGGTACTCGAGCAGCTCGCCTATCATCTCTATCCCGGTGAACCCGGCGCCGGCTACGACGAAGGTCAGCATGCGCTTGCGCACGGCGGGATCGGTCTCCTCGGCGGCGCGCGCGAAAATATCCTCGACATGGTGGCGGACTTCCATCGCGTCGTCGAACGACCAGAGGCTGAACGAGTTCTCCTTGACGCCGGGTATGTTAAAGTACTCGGGCTCGGCTCCGGCGCCGACGACGATATAATCGAATTCGTAGGCGCGGGCCTTGCCGACGGCCCTCTTCGCCTTGAAGTCGACCGAGAGTATCTCGTCGAGCATGACGTCGATCTTCTTGGCGCCGAATATCTTCCTGAAGTTGACCTGCACGGATTCAGGCTCGGTTCGCCATCCGGCTACCTCGTGCAACTCGGTCATCAGCGTATGGAAGGGTTTCTTGTCCACAAGCGTGATCTGCACGTTGGGGTCTTTCCTGAAACGCTTCTCGAGGATCTTACCCGCCCAGACGCCGCCGTAGCCGCCTCCGAGTATCAGGATCTTCTTTGTTTCGGCCATCTTAACTCCTTGAGCCGTGATATACAGCGTAAATATAAATCTAGGTTAGTTTCGCCGGATCGTCTAATTCTGACGGTAGTTACGTCTTGAGTCAAGTATCATATGGTTGCATATATATAATAAACAAATTACTACGCCATCATGCCGGGCGCCAGGCTTGACCCCGCGCGACGCCGACCATTACATTACAGGCCAAGGAGAATATATGCCCGATTTCGATAGCGTCAATAAGGCGATCCAGGACGTACGTCCGTCCCTCCAGGCGGACGGAGGCGATATAGAGCTGATAGCAGTAGCAGACGACGGCAAGGTCACCGTCAAGCTCACCGGGGCGTGCGGCTCCTGCCCGATGGCCGTCATGACCCTCAAGCAAGGCGTCGAGGCCTACCTGAGGAAGGTCCTCCCCGGGGTTACCGAGGTAGTCCAGGGCTGACGCCGCTAGAGGGAGCCTCGCCCGGGCTTCCTCGTTAGGCCCTACCTGGCCTCCATGGCCAGGGCCGAGATCCGCGAGGCCATGAGGCCGAGCGGGACCTGTTCCATGACGTGGCCCATCTCGAAGGCGACCTTGGGCATCCCGTACACGACGCTCGTAGCCTCGTCCTGTCCGATGGTAATGCCTCCCTCCCGGTACACCGCGCCGAGCTCCCTGGCTCCGTCCTTTCCCATGCCTGTCATTATCACGGCGAGGGCCTTATTCCCGTACTGCCTGGCGACGCTCCTGAACAGCACGTCGGCGCTGGGCCTATGGCCGTTCTCGGCGGGTTCCTGATGGATCCTGACGACGCTCGCCAAGGGGCGCTTCTCGACGACGATATGGAAATCGCCCGGCGCTATGAGCACTCGCCCGGGCTTCAGTATGTCGCCGTCGGCCGCCTCCTTGACCTCGAGGGGGCAGATGCGGTCCAGGCTCGCCGCGAATTCCTCGGTGAATCCCGCCGGCATGTGCTGGACGACGACCACGGGGCGCCCCAGATCCGGCGCTATATGGGCGAATACCTCCCGCAGCGCGTTGGGTCCCCCGGTCGAGATCCCGATAGCGACTATCTCGGTGGTTCCGGGCCGGCGTAGCGGAGCCGCCGGAGCCGGCGGCGTGGCGCGAGCGGGCCTAGTCTCGCTCGGCGGGACGTCGAACATATGCTCCGGAGCCTCGAAACTGTAGCGCGGCGTCTCCCGGCCTTTCTGCCGGCGGTACTGGGAGCCGTAGGCGACTAGCATGCGCGATAGCTCGCCTGCCACCGTGTGTATATCCGACGAGATCGACCCCGACGGCTTGGTAATGAAATCCGAAGCTCCGAGCGAGAGCGCCTCCATCGTTACCTGGGCTCCGCTCTTAGCGACGCTCGAGAGGATAACAACGGGGATTTCTATCCCTAGCCGTTTCCTTTCCTTTAGGAACTCGATGCCGTTCATCTCCGGCATCTCTATGTCCAAGACGATGACGTCGGGAAGGCACTTCGGTATCTTCTGCAGCGCGAAGATGCCGTTCATCGCCTTATCCACCGTTCGCAGGCCCGGGGTAGAGTCGATAATCTTAGAGACGAGATTCCTCATTAAGGCAGAATCGTCGACCACCAGCACGGAAATTGGATCGGGCACGTCGTTCCTCCGAGTCCTTTACGTAGATTTCTTGTAGAAACAGGCCCAGTCGGTCTTCACGAACTCGAATTTCGTGTTCATTCCGAAGAGCGACTCCGAATGCCCGATGAATAAGAAGGATTTAGGGGCCATCGCCTCCCAGAACCGATCGATCGTAGCCTTCTGGGCCGCCTCGTCGAAGTAGATCAGGACGTTGCGGCAGAATACCACATCGAGATTCCTCTGTCCCGAGTCGTTCTTCAGGTTATGGTAGTCGAATCGGATACCCTTCCTGATATCGTCCTTGATCTGGTAGCCGTTGGGGCGCTTGTCGAAATACTTGGGCAGGTACGACTCGGGGATGCCCTGGACTCGCGTCTCGGGATAGAAGCCCTCCTTGCCGACCATCAAGGACTTGAGGCTGATATCGCTGGCCGTGACCTCGCAGCTCCAGCCAGGCGGGAGTATTTCCTTGAAGAGCATGGCGATGGTATACGGTTCCTCGCCCGTAGAGCAACCAGCGCTCCAGATACGGATTTTTCGTTCCGACTGCTTGAGCTTTAGGAGTTCCGGCGTCACGAAATGCTCGATCGCGTCGAAATGCGCCTGATTCCTGAAAAACCTAGTGAGGTTCGTGGTCACGGAATCGAGAAGAACCTTGAGCTCTTCCTTATCCTGTATCAAGATCGAGTAGTATTCCTGCGGGGTCTGGAGCTTCTTGTCCCGTAAGCGCTCCCGCAACCGGCTCTCGAGTATCGATCGGTTGGTGGCGGAAAAATGAATTCCGCTCTCGTTATAGATGAGTTTGCGGTAGAGCTCGAAATCGGAATCAGCTAAGAAATCAGCCATAGGCTCGCCTCTCCGCACTTGATTATGGGAAGCGACGGCTTCGTCCCATGCTAGCGAAGTCTAGTGCCTGGAATTCTCGACTGTCAATAGAAAGGCGCGTCCCGCCTAGCGCATAGTTGACTGCGGGCCCGCCAAAGAGGATAGTATAACCATGATGGATCCAAAAGACCGCGGGCGAGACCGCACGTTATGGAGCGTCGTCGCCGTGGTGGCGATACTCTGCGCCGCCCTATCGTTCGTCGCTCCCTCCGCCTACGCCCAAGACTCGAAGGCAGAGACTCAACGATATTTCTCGATCTTCCAGAGCGCCTTCAACTTCATCCTCGATAACTACGTCGACGTCGTCGACCCGAGGGTACTATACGAGGGAGCCATGCAGGGCATGTTCGACTCCCTGGGCGACCCGTACTCGGTCTTCCTCACCGACGCGATGATGAACGACCTGAGCGATACCACGACGGGGAAATTCGGGGGCATAGGGCTCTATATCTCCAAGCCCCTCCCCGATCCCAAGCGGCCCGACCGCAGGCTGTTCGTGGAGATAGTATCGCCTATCGAGGACACCCCGGGTTGGCGAGCCGGAATCATGCCGGGCGATCAGATCACGCATATCGACGGCGAGCCTACGGAGCCCCTCTCGATGGACGACGTGCTTAAGCGGCTCAGGGGGGAGCCCGGCTCCACGGTGACGATAACGATCCTGCGCGGCACGGCGCTCGTGTTCGACGAGAAGATAACGAGGGCCATGATAGAGGTCCCGACGGTCAAGTACGCCATGCTACCGAATAAGACCGGATACCTTAGGATAATCGAATTCACGCCTCAGACTCTGCCCCGGGTAAAGGACGCGCTCGAGTGGCTCGAAGCCCAAGAATACGCCTCCCTCGTCGTCGACCTCAGGAACAATCCGGGGGGGCTCCTCCAATCGGTCATCCAGGTCGCCGACCTCTTCCTAGAGCGGGGCATCATAGTATCCACCAAATCCCGGAACCGCTACGAGAACGCCGTATACCAGGCTAAGCCCGACATAGTAGTCCCCGCGGCCATGCGCGTGGTCGTGCTTATTAACAAAGGATCGGCCAGCGCCTCCGAGATACTCGCGGGGGCCCTCAAGGACCAGAAGCGAGCCTATACCATCGGGGAGAACAGCTACGGCAAGGGTTCGGTACAGCAGGTCCTCCCGCTGGGCGATACAGGTTTCAAGCTCACCATGTCTCGCTACTATACCCCGAGCGACGCCAATATCGACAAGGTAGGCATAGCCCCCGACCTCGAGGTCAAGGAGCCGGTCTTGACTCCCGAGGAGGAGGCGTCGCTCTCGAGCCTCATAGAGAGGGACGTATTCGCGGCCTTCGCGGCCTCGAATCCCAACGCCTCGCCGGCGCAGATAGACCAGTACGTGAAGGGCCTCCGCTCGGCGGGCTCGCCGGTTTCGGAGCGCGTCCTAAAGAAGCTGATCCGCAACCAGCTCGAGAAGACCTCGATAGGCCCCGTCTTCGACCTCGAGTACGACCTTCAGCTCAACGCCGCGATCGAAACGCTGGCGGAGCCCGATTTCTCGGGCATGGTCTCCCGCGCGCTCTCGGTAAAGGACGTGCAGACCGCCGCCGAGACGGCCGCGCTTACCGCCTCGGGCAAGTAGGCGCGGCAGGCAGTGAGGCAGTTCGTACTGCCCGCCGACTGGGACGGCGGTAGCGCGTGCGAGGTGACCGGTCGAGACGCCAAGAGGCTATCGACGGTGCTCAGGCTAGGCCGGGGAGATTCCTTCCCCGCGATAGGACCTGACGGCGCGACGTATCGATGCTCGGTACTCGACGCGGGCAAGGATCGCGTAGCGCTCTCGGTGGCGCCCGAGCGAACGGGCGGAGGCGCCTACAAGCCGGACGTAAGGGCGGGGCGCGGCCTCCCCGCGACGCCGACCTTGGCGACGCCGACCTTGGCGACGCCGACCATGGCGACGGTGCCGAGGCTAACGCTGGCTGTCGGGATGCTTAAGGGCTCCAAGCTAGACGAAGTAGTCCGCGCCGCGACCGAGGCGGGAGTCGCGACGATCGTACCGCTCGCGACGGCGAGATCGGTGCCTAAGGAGCATTCGGGCGGCCGGGTGGAGCGCTTGCGCCGAGTAGCCTCGGAGGCGCTAGGCCAATCTGGCTCCCCGGTCCCTACGCGGATAGCCGATCCGTCGACCGTAGCGGAGCTATGCGCCGCATTGCGTCCTTCCAGGGGTATCCGCCTCGGCCTTTTCTTCCACGAGTCGCCCCTTGCGCAGGCCTCGCTTCATCGCTATTGTACCGACGTACCGGACGAGATAGTTGCATGCGTCGGACCCGAGGGCGGCTTCGACCCCGATGAGATCCTAACCCTCACCGAGGCCGGTTTCTCGCCCGCCTGGCTCGGAGCGACCGTCCTGCGCGCCGAGACGGCCGCTATTTTCGCTGTCGCGGCCCTACGCGTCATCTGTTTGGAGCGTTCCTCATGGTCAACGACCGAGTTAGAAGAATAAGCGTCCTCAAGGTTCCCGTCGATATCATCGCCCCGGAAGACCTAGAAGAGGTCATTAAGGCGATGTACTCCGACGGGAAGAATCATCAGATCATCCTGCTATCGGAAGCGGACCTGATGCTCGCCAGGCGGTCCGGCGAATTCCGCACGATGATCGCGGGGGCGAGCCTCGTCGTCCCTATATCGGCCTCGATAATCAGGACGGCCAAATTCCTGAGGCGCCCGGTCCCGGTCCGCTACGAGCCGTTCGACTTCATCGTCAGGACCCTGTCCATCCTGGAACGCTGGGGGAAATCGGCCTATCTCTTCGGCAGCGGGCCCAAGGGCCTCGCGAAGGCCTCGAAGAACATCAAGGCGACCTTCCCCGGGCTCCGCGTAGTAGGCGGGCACTCCGCGAGGTTCCAGAAATCGTTCCATCCGAAGATAGTCGAAGCCATAAGGAAGGCGGCTCCCACGCTCCTGCTCGTCGGCAAGGGCGTACCCGGCGGCGAGCGATGGATCCCCCGCAACATGAAGCACTTCAATTCCGGGCTGCAGCTATGGTGCTCCGACGTCTTCGACGTGTTCGCCGAACGGAAGAGCCGCCCTCCCGCGGCGATGTTCGCCAAGGGCCTAGAATGGCTCTTCTACTTGCCGGCTCGGCCGTGGACGGCGTTCAGGATATTCACGGCGGCGAGGCTCAGGGTCATCGCCCTCTGGTATCGGCTAAGGAGACTCTAAGCGGGAAAAAACTCTCGCCCGGCTCCTTTCCCGGTTTTCCGGGTTGAGACCGTAGCGCGCTTAAACTAGAATCGTTGGTGGCCGAGTCCATCGCCTTTTATCCGCTGGGAGGAACGTATGAAACGATTTGGGTTATTATTATCCGCATTCTTCTTTGTCTCCTGCGTCACGCAACCGGCCCCTAGCCCGGACGACCGGGCGGGCGCGGAGGCCATCGCGGCTCCGGTACGCAAGGAGCGGATCGAGGAATACAAGACTCCGGTCGTCATCAAGGAAACCGTCGCCTTCGCCGACGGAGTCGTGGAGAAGGTAATATCCTACGCGTTCGACGGCGGTTTCCGCCGCCTCGAGTCCTCCGTCACGAGGAAGCCCTCGGCGGTAGATCCGATAGAGCGGGTCGCGTACGGCTACGACTCGGGAAGGCTCGCGTCGAAAACGGCCTTCGGCCCGGACGGAGCCTTGACTTCGAAGAGCGAGTACGCCTACGGCGCCGCCGGCGAGCTCGTCAAGGAAACCATCCTGGACGGCAAGGGCGTCGTGCAGACAGTCTCCGAGTGGTCGTGGGATAACGGCAGGAAGACGTCATGGCTGGTGCTCTCGGCCGAGGGGCTCATCCTGGCCAGGACGGATTACTATTACGAAGGCGAGGCCCTGGCCTCGGCCAAGCTCCTAGACGGCGCGGGCAACGTGAAGGGCCGGATAGAGTACGTCTACGCGGGGGCGGCCATGCCCTCGCAGGTGAAGTACTTCGACTCGACCGGCGCCCAGGACGGCCGGATAGACTACGCCATAGAGGACGGACGCATAGTCAAGGAGAGCGTCTATAGGGCGGACGGACGCCTCGAGCGCCGGCTTTCCTACGAGTACGCTCCCGACGGCGCGCTGGTCAAGAGGACGCTAGCCGACTCGACGGGCAAGGCTAGGGAAGTGATCGTATACGAGAACGCGTACCGTACCGACACCAGGACGGTAGTGTACTACGAATGACGGGCCGAGAGCCCCTGATAAGGATTCCTATGAGCACCATTAAGACCATCGCATTAACCGCCGCCCTGGCTATCGCGTCGTCCCCGGCCTTCTCGGACGAGATGGCCAGGGTATACGGCCGCTTGCTGCTAGAAGCGGAGACGGTCCAGCAGAAATACGCGGCCGCCGCCAGCGTGGCGTCGCTCGACGACGTCGACGTCGCGCCCTACATCGCCGACGCGCTCGACTGGGCGCTCGGCGCCAGGAGCTCCATCAAGGCGGGACCGGAACGGGAGACGTACGAGCGCCTGACGAGGATACTGCTCAAGAGCCTCGGCGACTTCAAGTACACGAACGCGGCCTCATCGGTCATGCGCGCCGTCGAGGACTCTCCCGATCCGCTGACCAGGGCCGAGGCCCTGATAGCGCTCGGCTCCATGCGGGCCGTGGAGTACGCAGAGCGCGTCTCGCTCCTGCTGCGGGACCTCAATAACCAGCCAACGGCGGACAGGGACTACGGAGAGAAGATAGCCTACGGCTGCGTGCTGGCGCTCGAGCGGATGCGTTCCCCCCTAGGCTTCTCGCCGCTGTTCTTCGCGAGCGAGGGCTGGTACTCGAAGCGCGTACGGGAACAGGCCGAGCGGAGCCTGACCCTCGTGCTCGACGACCCGAGCGACGCCGTGGGCGGCATCATCGCCGCGGAGACGCCCCCGAGGATGATCCGCGCCCTCGCCCTCGAGCTGCGCTCCTCCGCGCCCGCCTCCGGCAAGCTCCGTATCGCGTCGCTCGCCCTCAGGCGGGGCATCGCGTCGTCGCCCAGGAACAGGACCGAGCAGACCCAGCTCTCCGAGCTTCGCGTCGGCGCGATGAACCATATCGCGGCCGCCGGCCCCGGAGACGGAGCCGTCGCTCCCGACCTTGCCGAAGCCTACCGCATCGGCCCCTTCGACGAGCGCCTCGTGGCCCTCAAGGCCCTCGGAGCGGAGAAATCGTCAGCCTCGGCGGCCGCTTTACGTGATATCATCCTCGACCTGGACGCGGGGCAGCGCGCCGGCCTCGTCGACGAGACGAGGAACGCCCTGATGAAGGCCGCGTTGCAGAACGCCGCCGTCAACGCAGGCAAGGAGCTCGCCCCGGCGATACAGACCGTCCTGATCAACTCAGGCTGGTCGAGCGGCGTGCTTACGCTCGCGTCCGCGGCCCAGAAGGCCCTGCAATAAGGGCACTATCGAGGAGGATAGCATTGAATACGTACATGACGCGCCGCGTCGCCCTCGCGAAGACGCTGGCCGATAGCGGCGTAGCGATCGCTCTGTTCGAGGATACCGAAGGCAGGCGCGATCCTTCGATACGGTACTTCTCGGGGCATCCCGGCGACGCGCTGCTCTTCATCTCCGCCGACGGCCGGTCGCTCCTCGTGCCGTGGGACATGAACATGGCCGCGTCGATGGCGCGCGTCGAGGACGTCGTCGCGTATACCGATTTCAACCGCAGCCCGTTCGCGGCCATGGCCGGCGCCCTCGCCCGCCTAGGCATAGCGGCCGGGTCGGTCGTCGACCTGCCCTCGGTAACGCCTTATCCCATGTACGTAGACTACGTCGAGGCCTGCCCGGACTACGACTTCCGGTGCACCGACGCGGGCTCGACGAAGGCCGCCGCGGCGATGCGGGCGGTCAAGGACGCCGACGAGATAGCGATCTACCGGGCCGTCTCGGCAATAACCGACGCGGCGATGGACGACATCGAGGCGGGCGTGCGCTCGGGCCGGTTCGAGACCGAGACGGACCTCGCGCTGTTCATAGAGCGATTCCTCAGGGAGAGCGGGTGCGAGTCCACGGGCTTCGAGACGCTCGCGGCCGGGCCGTCCAGGAGCTTCGGCATCCACGCCTTCCCGGCGTACACCGCCGCCGCCTTCGGCACGGAGGGCATGTCGATCCTGGATTTCGGCCTCTCGTACAAGGGCTACACCTCCGACGTAACCATGACCTTCGTCAAGGGCGACGCGTCCGGCAAGCGCGCCGAGATGATAGCGCTCGTCAAGAAGGCCCACAAGGACGCGATAGCCGCCTGCGGCCCCGGGGTCAAGAGCCGGGACGTGGCGCTGCTCGTCGACGCGATATTCTCGGAGAAAGGCTACGCGATGCCTCACGGGCTAGGCCACGGCGTCGGGCTCGAGGCTCACGAGGCCCCGGCCGTGCGGAGCCGGGCCGATAACGACTGGGTGCTAGCGCCCGGGCACGTGATAACCATAGAGCCCGGCCTGTACGACCCCGAGGCCGGGGGGGTCAGGCTCGAGGACGACGTGCTCATCACCGAGGACGGCTACGAGGTGCTGACCCATTCCAGGATAGTGGAGCTCGGCTAGGCTCTCGCGGCGGACCAGGAGAGCGTCCGGCCCGCCGCGAGGGGCCTCGAGCCGTCGATCAGCTCGGGCACCGTCCACGGCCGCCGCTCCAGGGCGAGCCGCCCAGCGTTAAGTGCGAGGCCGTAGAAGCGCGCGCCCCGCTCCGAGACGAAGCCCTCGAGCCTATCGAGCGCGCCGGCCTCCTCGAAGGCGGCCGCGAGGAGGCTCATGGCGACGGGCGCGGCGTACGATCCGGCGGCCCCCGAGGCCTTGGCGGCCGGCGGGTGGGGCGCGCTGTCCGACCCGAAGAAGAATCGAGGGGAGCCCGAGACCGCCGCCTCTAGCAGGGCCGCCCTGTCCTTTGACGTCTTCAGGATGGGCTTACAGAAATACGTCGGGTCCAAGCGCTCTCCAAGCACGTCGTCGACGGTGAACGACAGGTGGTGCGACGTGATGGTCGCCGCGACCCGCTCCGGCCAGGCCCTCACGGCCTCGACCGCCTCGGCCGTGGACAGGTGCTCCAGCACGACGCGAAGCCGGGGGTGGGCGGCGAGTATCCTGTCGACTACCGGCAGGAAGGCGCCCTCGCGCTCGAGGACCGGGGCGAGCGGGTCCTCGCCGTGTATCGACAGCGGGACGCCCGCCTCCTCCATGGCCGATAGCTCGGCCGAGACGGAGCCCGGATCCGGCACGCCGTCGGCGGAATTGGTCGTCGCCCCGGCCGGATAGTACTTCCCGGCCGCGGCCCCGGCGGCGGCGCAGGAGAGCACCGCGTCGCGCCCCATGCCGGGAACGAGCTTGAAGCTCAGCAGGGCAGTCGAGGCTCGGCCGGAGGCGGCGATAGCCGAGCGCACGGCCCGACCGTAATCGGCGACCCCCGAGCCCGAGACGAGGGGAGGCACGACGTTAGGCATGGCGAGGAAGCGGCCGAAATGCTCGGCGCTCCTTGCCGCGTAGGCGGCCAGGCCCGGCCCCTGGCGGAGATGGACGTGAAAATCGTCAGGAGACCGTATCTCTAGGATATCCATCGAAGGCGAACTCCACTATTGAGACGTCGTCGTCGAACAGGGACTTGGACGAGAGTCCCCTGATAGAATCGACGATGCGCTTGATCGGGGACAGGCAGGCCGGCGAAACGATGCATTCTCGATGGTGGGCCTCGAGCAGCTCGCGGAACGAGGACCACTCGAGTATCTTGCCGGCCTTCGTCCTGACCTCGAACAGGCCGTCGCTGAACAGGTACAGGTTGGAGCCGGAATCGACGGCCTCGTCGAATTCGCCGAAGGTGGCGCCCTCGTCGACGCCTATCACGGGACCGTCCCCGGCGAGCTCTACGACCACGCCGTCCGGGCCGACGAGGATGGCCGGCGGGCTCCCCGCGCTGGCATACCGCAGCAGCTTCGTCGAGGCGTCGTACACCCCGTACCAGATCGTGAAGAACATGTTGTTCTGGTCCTCGATGCGGAACGAGCGATTGAGCCTGGAGAGCACCGACGAGGGGGACGCGTAGTCGACGCCGCCGAGGGAAAGCCCCCTCAGCATGTTCATGATGGTGGCGGAGAGGAGGGCGGCCTGGATTCCGTGGCCGCTCACGTCGAGCAGGTAGAGCGCGAGCCGGTTCTCGTCGATCTTATGGTAATAGAAGCAATCCCCCCCGAGGCTGAGCGACGGGATGAATTCCCAGTCGGCCGAGACTCCCCGCCAGCGCAGGCGCTTGGGAAGGAGGCTGCGGACGTACGAGGCCGCGTCCCTGAGCTCGGCCGCCAGGCGCTCCTGCGTCTCGACCAGGCGACGCAGGGCCTCGTCGTTCTCCCGCTTGTATTCCTTCTTCTCGAGCAGGCTGTCTATCCTCGCCTTGAGGATGACGGGATCGAAGTCCCGAGGCAGGTAGTCCTCGGCGCCCAGCTCGATGCACCGCGCCATCGAGGCCGCGTCCTCGAGCGCCGAGACGACTATCGTCGACAGGTCGCGGAAGCGCTCGCCCTCGCGTATGGCCTCGAGGAACTGGAAGCCGTTCATCCCGGGCATCATGACGTCCAGGACGACGATGTCGAACGGAGCCTCGGAGAGGATAGAGAAGGCCTCGCGCCCGTTCGGGGCCTGGCATACCACGTGGCCCTGACGCTCGAGATGCCTGGCCAGTATCTCCCGATTAAAGGCGTCGTCGTCCACGACCAGTATCCTGCCCGAGATCCTAGGCTTGCTAGGGTGGCCGGAAATATGGGCGGAGGCCTTGCCCATGTCGGCCTCCCTCGCGTGCGGGGCCGCGATCGATACGGAGCCCTCGAAGAGGTCGGCCAAGGCGTTCGCGGCCTCGTGGACCTTATGTATGTCCTCCACGGCCCGGTCGCCCTTGGGGGCGACCCTGCGGGCGGCCTGGACGAGCGATATGAGATCGTAGATGCGGTCGTATACCTGACGCCTCAGCGCGTCGGGCGGCTCGGCGCCCTCGGAAACGGAGGAGACGTATTCGAGCGCGGGTTGCCTGAGGGCGAGGGCCGCCTTGCCTATCTTGCCGAAAATCTCCCTGAGCGCTTTCGCCGAGGAGGCGCCCGCGTCGCCCGCCAGGAGCTCCCCGAATCCTACGACGTGGTTCAGGATCGTCCTAGCCTCGTGCCGGAACAGCGCGCGCGCGTCGTCGTTACGCTCGCTCATGATCCGCCGTTCCCGTCCTCTACGACGGCGACGCGCTCCTCGGGGCGGCGTAGAGCCGTCCCGGTGAGCCTAGGGCGAGGGCCGTACCGCCCGCCCTGCCATGCACTCATAGGGGCTTAGCCCCGCGTAGCATCGAAAAACGCATACTGTTATCCTAGCCTAAGCCCGAGCATTTATCAATGAACGCCGCCAGCTGCAATAGGTTCATTGATTCGAACCCCGACCCGGCGTATACTCCGGCGATGGATCGTAACGATATAGTCAGGCGCGCCGCGGGCGTCAGCCTCGCCGGGAACGCGGTACTCGCGGCGGCGAAGATCACGGTCGGCTTCCTCGCCGGCTCTCTGGCCGTCGTAGGGGACGGCATCGACTCGTCCACGGACGTCGTCATCTCGATAGTGGCGCTCGCGGCGACCGCGATAAGCATGAAGCCCTCGGACAAGGAGCACCCGTACGGCCACGCCAGGGCGGAGACGACGGCGACGACGATTCTCGCCTTCTTCATCTTCTTCGCCGGGGCCCAGCTTTTCCTCTCTACCATCCACTCGCTCCGCGAAGGCTCCGCGAGGGAGATCCCGGGCTCGATAGCGCTATGGGTCACGCTAGGCTCCGTACTGGGCAAGCTCGCCCTGGCGTGGAACCAAAGAACCGCGGGCAAGAAGACCGGGTCGAGCATGCTCATGGCTAACGCCAAGAACATGCGTAACGACGTCCTCATATCGGCCAGCGTGCTAGTCGGCCTCGCCCTCTCCATCCTGCTCGAGGCGCCCATAGCGGACTCGATCGTGGCGCTATTCGTAGGCCTCTGGGTCATGAAGTCCGCGGTGGAGGTCTTCAGCGAGGCCAACGACGAGATCATGGACGGCAAGGCCGATCCCGCGCTGTACCGATCGGTATTCGAGGCCGTGAAGACGGTTCCGGGAGCCGGGAACCCTCACCGCGCGAGGGTCAGGAGGCTCGCGTCGCTCTACGACATCGACCTCGACATAGAGATCGACGGCAGGACGACCGTACGGGAGGCGCATGATATCTCGCAGGCCGTGGAGCGCGCCATCAAGTCGCGGATCGACGGAGTCTACGATATCGTGGTCCACGTGGAACCGGCGGGCAGCGGCGAGCACGAGGAGCAGTACGGTCTAAATGAACGTCGCCTCGAAGAAAAATAGGCGCGTTCCGCCGTATTTCCAGACAGACGCGTTTCCCTACGGTATAATCGTGGTACGATAATGCGCATCCCGTTACCTATACTGCTCGACGTACCGACCCTAACTATTTCAGTCTTCGCGGCCTACCTGGGCAGCGCGCTGTTCGTCGCGCTACTCTACGCGTCGCGCAGGCGCTTCCCCGGCGCCCATCTTTGGATAACGGGCCAAGCGCTGCTCGCCCTGGGCGCCGCCGGCGTCGCTATCCAGGCCTTCGGCATTCCGTACGCCGCGCTCGCCGTCTCGAACGTAGCGCTCATCGCGAGCGTCGTCTTCTTCGGCCACGCTATCTGGATATTCCGTTTTACCGTCAGGTTCCCGAGCTGGACCTATGCCGTTATCCCCTTGAGCCTCGTCGCGTGGCTATTGATGGAAGGCTCGGGCGTGGGCCTCAGGATAATCGTCTTCTCGGGCACGCTGAGCGTCCTCTCCGGCCTCGTGGCGGCGTCGTTGCTCGTCCCGGACCGAAGCGGCCCCTCGCCCGGCTTCCGTATCGCCTCCGTATACTTCATCGCGGTGGCCGCGACGGGCCTCCTCAGGGTCCTATCGGTCTTACTCGACGACGCCCCGCTCTCGATCGCCGACGAGGGCGCCATGGGCTCGCTCGTCTACCTCCTGGCTCTGCTCGTCGCGTTCTTCAATTTATTCAGCTACTACCTGTTCTCCTCGGCAGTCGTAGAGCGGGACCTCCGCGTCCGCGAGCAGGAGATACGCGTCCGCAACGAAGAGCTCCTCGAGACGATAGGGACGAAGGACGCGCTAATCGCGGTGATAGGCCACGACCTCCGCGCCCCCGTATGGAGCGCGACGCGATACGTCCGAAGCCACCTAGTGGAATTCGAGGGAGACTTGAATTCGAAGCGGGAGAGCATAGAGACGCTCGCCGAGGGGCTCGAGAGGATCTCGAGCCTCCTCGATTCCCTGCTCGAATGGGCATTATGCGCCTCTGGCCGCATCAAGCTCCAGGCCGAACCGCTCGTAGTCGAGGACGTCCTGAGCGAAACCATAGCTGACATGTCGTCGATAACGTCGGCGAAGGCAGTCTCCGTACCGGCGCCGGTCGGGTCCGGGACTATCCTCGCCGACCGCAGGGCGCTCGCGACGGTATTCAGGAATCTCCTGTCGAACGCCGTGAAATATTCCAGGAAGGACTCGTCGATCCGTTGCTCCGTCTCGCTATCGGAGAAACGCGACGCGGTCGTCGTCAGTATCGAGGATTCCGGCGTAGGCATGAAGCCCGATCAGATAGCCAAGCTTTTCGTGCCCGGCCGGACCATGCTGACGCTCGGAACCGGCGGAGAGCAAGGCAAGGGTTTCGGCCTAGCCATAAGCAAGCTTTTCGTCGAGGCGATGGGCGGCGAGATACGGGTATGGAGCGAATACGGCGCGGGAACCAGGTTCGAGCTATATTTTCCCATCGCGCCGACTATCGGAGAGTAATATTTTCCCTCACCTAGCGAGGCTAGTGCTAGCGTACCGCGCGACCTAAGACCAAGCAACGTTTATCTCTATTACATAAAATGACTTACTGCGATAAAACCAACTGTTGCGTATTGACTTAATACCTTGGCATGAATCTTGCTATGTAATAGATGCCGTACAAACGGACGCGGGCCATCGGGCCTGCGATTCCATGAGCCGACAGGAGTTTGATATGAAGAGAATCGTAGTAGTTTGCATCGTGGCGCTCGCCGCCATCGGAGCCGTCTCCGCGCAGGGTTTCGGCGGAGGACCGGGCATGATGGGGCCCGGATTCCAGGCCCAAGCCCAGGCGCAGGTAGCCCAGGTCAAGTCGACCATCGAGGGCAAGCTCGCCCTCGTCCAGGGGCACCCCGCCGTGGTCGTCAAGGATAAGACCTATTTCGTCCGCATGCCCCAGTACCTGTACGGGTTCGTCGACGGGCTCAAGGAAGGCGCGACCGTAAAGCTCGAAGGCTACGAGTCGGCGCTTCCCTACGCACCCAACAGCCTCTTCTTCCAGGTGGCCACGCTGACGATAGGTTCGAAGAGCTACGACCTGTCGCAGTTCATCGGCCAGGGCCAGATGGGTTTCGGCATGCAGGGCGGCCGGGGACGGGGCGGATACTCGGGCGGCCGCGGCCGCTGGTAAGGTAGCGCCGCCGCAGTAGCGACAACCGCCACGCAGTCTGACGGAACGCCCCCGGGGCCCATGCGGCCTCGGGGGCGTTTCCTATTGCAGCGTCGGAACAGGCAACGGCAGCGCCCCTGAAGCGCGCCAGAAGCGCCCTGAACGGACCCCCGAGGCGGGGTTCGCCTTGACCAAGAGGCTGGGGCAAGAGTATCCTAAAGCAACTCCTCCCCTCAAAGGCGCACGAAATGAATTATTCCGACCCCACGAAACTAGGGCTACTGGCCTGTCCCGGCGGCGAGCGTTTCGCAGAGCAAGTCGTTCGGCGCCTTTCGACCATCTACCGGCACCGCTTCGAGCGTAAGGTCCAGGTGATGTCAGACCGGTATCACATCTCCAAGGAGCTGGTGACCAGGAAGATAAACTTCACCAACGACGTTTACTCCTCGATGCTGTGCATTCCGGGCAACGTCAACGAGTACCGCGCGCCCCGGTTCAAGGTCAACGCCCGCTACACGTGGTTCCCCAACGGCGAGATCAAGACCGAGATAGTGGACTCGATAAGGGGCAAGGACCTGTACATCTTCCAGGACGTCGAGAACCGCCAGCCGTGCAAGTTCAACGACGGCCGGGACGAGCGGATGCTCTCCGTTAACGACCATATCTTCAATATGCTCGTCACGGTCGACGCGGCGATCCAGGCCGGCGCCGAGCGCATCACCCTCGTGATGCCCGCCTACCCCTACTCCCGCCAGCATAAGAAGAAGGGCCGGGAAGGCCTGACCGCCGCCAGGGTCGGCCAGATCATGGAGCAGTACGGCGTCTCGCGTATCATTACCCTGGACATACATTCCCGCGAGATCGAGAACTGCTTTAACAAGCTGCGCCTCGAGAACCTCCACGCCTCCTACCAGGTGATAGAGAAGCTGGCCGGCATAGTCGACGTGGGCGACGAGGACCTCGTCGTGCTGTCGCCCGACACCGGCGCGGTAGACAGGAACAAGTTCTACGCGAGCACGCTGCAGAAGCCGCTCGCCCTGCTATACAAGGAGCGCGACTACTCCAAGGTCAGCAAGAACGCCAACGAGTCGAACATCACGGAGATGAAGCTCCTGGGCGATATACGCGGCAAGATAGTCTTCATGGCCGACGACATGCTCGGCACAGGAGGCACCCTGCTCAAGGGGATGCGCTACCTCAAGGACCAGGGCGCGAAGCAGGTCATATGCGCGGTGTCCCTCCCGCTGTTCTCCGCCACCGCGATAGACGACTTCGACAAGGCGTACCGCGAGGGCCTCTTCTACCGCATCATCGGGACCAACGCCGTGCACCACCACGAGCTCCTCAAGAAGGAGTGGTACATAGAGGCCGACGTGACGACGCTATTCGCGCAGATCATCTCGCTCTTGCACCATAACAGGAGCCTCTCGCCGATGCTGGACAACCGCGAGATAATCGCCAAGAAGATCAAGAAGGCCATGGCCGCCCAGGCCGCCCACCAGCCTAGCCTGCCGCTGTAAGGTGACCGTCTATCGCCTGCCGGAACGCCTCCGCGCGTTCCTTCTCGACATCGACGGCACGCTCTATACGCACGAAGGGTACGGCAGGCACCAGTCCGAGGTGCTCATCGCGGAGCTGGCCAGGACGCGCGGGAAGGGCTACGCGGAGGCCGAGGCGGACGTGAGGCGAGTCCGCGCCCGGTACGCGGACGCCAACGGCGGCGCGTCCACCAGCCTCGGGAACGCGATGGCCGCCCTCGGCGTCAGCATAGCCCAGAGCGTCGAGTGGCGCGCCCGCCTGATAGACCCGTACAGGTTCCTGAAAGCCGACCCGGCCCTCCGGACGGCGCTGCTCGCCCTCGCCTCGCTCGGGGACGGGGGGCCGGCCTCCATCGTGGCGGTGACCAACAACCCGCGATCCGTTGGCGAGGCGACCCTCGAGGCGCTCGGGGTCGGGGACCTCTTCTCCCGCGTCGTAGGGCTGGACGACACCATGCTATCGAAGCCCGCCCCCGAGCCCTACCTGCTCGCGGCCGAGGTCGCCGGCGCCGCGCCGTCGTACTGCGTATCGGTCGGCGACCGCTACGACGTGGACCTCGCCGCGCCCCTGGGGCTCGGGATGGGAGCGGTGCTCGTCTCCGGAGCGGAGGACGTCTACGCCCTCCCCTCCGCCATCGTCGCTCGCCGGGCTACTTCAGCTCCCTGAGGGCGTGGGCGACCCCGTACGCGTGATCGCCTATCTTCTCGACGTGGCGCACGATATCTATGAATAGCAGCTCCGACTTGACGTTGGCCCCGGTCTGGAGGCGCTTTCGGGCCTTCTTCTTGAGCGCGCTACGGAAGTCGTCGATGCTATCCTCCAAGTCCCTCGCCACCGCCATCTGCTCCTCGCTTATCTTCCGGTTGATGTTGTCCTTGACGAACCTCAGGGAATTCTCCACGAGCAGGGAGTAGGGGCCGAGGCTCTCTATCTCTTCCTTGTCGATCGCGAGCTTGCGGGAATCGGCCTTCTCCAGGAGGAGCATGAGGCTGAAGCAGCCGTCGGTTATGTCCTCGAGGTCCACGACCATGCGGAGCAGCACTCCCACGTCGCGCTGGCTATCGGCGCTCATGTCATGCCCGGCGCACTCCAGGAGGAAGCGGGACAGCTCGTCGCGCATCTGGTCGGCGTACTCCTCCATGCCCTTGAAGCGCTCGACCTCGTCGGCCAGGCCGGCGGGCCGCTCCTTGAGCACCTCGCGCCACCTCCCGAACATGGTCCCGCACAGGCCCGCCATGTCGGATATCTCCTTCTGCGCCCGCATGAGGTTCAGCTCGGGGCTATCCATGAGAGGGGCGGCGACGTACTCCAGCCGATGCGGCATCGCGTCCTCGCCGGGCTTGGCCTTGACGATGCGCGATACCAGGTCGGACAGCTGCGTAGCGAACGGCGCGAACAGGGCGGCGTTGATGACGTTGAACACCGTGTGCATCATCGCTATGTGCTGAGCGACCGTGGATCCCCCGGCCAGCAGGTTCACGAGCGACAGGAAAGGCTTGAAGAGGATGATAGCCCATACCGACCCCAGGACGTTGAACAGGATATGTATCCACGCGGCCCTCCTCGCGTTGGTCTTTGCGCCGATGGAGGCGAGCATCGCGTCTATCGTGGTGCCGATATTGCAGCCGAGCACGAGCCCGGCGGCCATCTCGAAGCCGATGACGCCCTCGACGGCGAGCGTTATCACGATGGCCGTCGACGCGCTCGACGAATGGACCAGGACCGTCAGCACCGTGCCCGTGGCGACGGCTATCAGTATCGATACGAGGCCTAGGTCGGAGACGCTCGAGAGGAACCTGACGACGTCGGCCGACGGCTTGGGTATGGCGTGAGCCAGGAAATCCAACCCCAGGAACAGGAGGCCGAACCCCAGCGCCGCCTCCCCGTAATCGCGGAACCTGGAGGAGCGCTTGACCGCCGTCATCATGACGAAGCCGACGCCTATCATCGGCAGGGCCATGGCGGATATATGGAATTTAAAACCTACCAAGGACACTATCCACGCGGTGATCGTCGTCCCGATATTGGCTCCGAAGATGACCCCCGCGGCCTGGACGACGGGCAGGAGCCCCGCGTTCACGAACGACACGACCATGACGGTCGTGGCGGACGACGACTGCACGAGGGCCGTCATGCCCGCACCGGTGAGCAGGGCCTTGAAGGTCGTCCCGGTCATCAGGTTGAGCGTTCGCTTCAGCCCGTCGCCGGCGGCCCTCTGGACGCCCTCGGATAGGATCTTCATGCCGTACAGGAACAGCCCGAGGGATCCCGCGACCTGGATAATAACGCTGACTATTGTCATCGGCGGACCCTTCTCGGCCGCTAGGCGGCCGCGCCTTGATCGAATGACTATGATCGTCTTTACGGGTTCCTTATAACGCAGATCCTCATAAATGGAAAGACGGAATGGTCCCGGCGCAGGTTTCCGCGCTATACTCAGCCCATGCGC
>JAHIWG010000024.1 GCA_018816345.1 Spirochaetota bacterium
CATGGCCGAGGCCTGCCGGGCCGCGGGCTGCGCGCTCATCGGCGGCGAGACGGCCGAGATGCCCGGCGTCTACCGGGACGGGGAGTTCGACGTGGCGGGCACGATACTCGGCGCGGTCGAGCGGGGGGCCATACTGCCCTCCCCCGGCATAGGCCCGGGCGACGTCCTCGTCGGCTTCCGTTCCGACGGCCCGCATACGAACGGCTATTCGCTCATACGGGACGTCTTCAAGGGCGTCTCGCTCGATACTGTCTACCCCGAGCTAGGCCGTCCCCTAGGAACGGCGCTGCTCGCGCCCCACCGCTCGTACCTGCCGTTGCTGTGGCCCGCGCTCCGGGACAGGCCGGGGCTCGTGAAGGGCCTCGCGCATATCACCGGCGGCGGCTTCGTGGAGAACGTGCCGCGCATACTGCCCCCGGGCCTCGAGGCGGTCATACGGCGCGGCTCCTGGCCGATCCCGCCCCTGTACGGCCTCGTCGAGCGGCTCGGCGGCATAGCCCCCGACGAGATGTACCGGGTCTTCAACATGGGCATAGGCATGATCGCGGTCGTAGACGCGGCGCGGGCCGAGGAGCTGCGGGACGCCGTCGGCGAGGAATGCTGGGTCGTAGGCGAGCTCGCTCGGTACGGCTCCCCGGACGGCAGAGCGCGGCCCGCCAGGACGAGGCTCGCGTGAGCGCGACCGACGCCGGCGCCTATACCGAAGGCGGTACCGGGCTGGTCCGCCTAGTCGTCCTCGCCTCCGGCGAAGGCTCGAACCTGCAGGCCGTCCTGGACGCGAGCCGTGTCCCCGGCTTCGGCGCAGAGGTCGCCGCCGCCTTCTCCGACAGGGAGGACGCCTTCGCCCTGGAGCGCGCGCGGCGAGCCGGTATTCCCGCAGTAGCCCTTCCGTATAAGAAGGGACGCCCTCGTGCCGATTACGACGCCGCTCTCGCCGACGCCGTCGTGGCGAAGCGCCCCGACTTCGTCCTCCTCCTCGGATGGATGCGCGTCCTCTCGAACGCCTTCCTGTCGCGCTTCCCCGGCAGGGTAGTCAACCTCCACCCGGCCCTGCCCGGCGCCTTCCCCGGCACCCGAGCCATAGAGCGGGCGCTCGCGGCGTATCGGGACGGCGCGATCCCGACGACCGGGGTCATGACGCACTACGTCCCCGACGAGGGCGTGGACTCGGGGCCTGTCATAGCCGTTGCCGAGGTCCCGATACGGGCCGACGACGACCTCGCGTCTCTGTCTGCGCGCGTCCACGACGCCGAGCACCGCCTCGTTATTGATACAGTAAAGAACCTTATAGACAAATTTCGCGCAGAGACACAGAGAAGATGAGAATCAATACAAAAGCAGGCCGAAAAGCGGGCAATTGCGTGTTCCGAGGTACTATAGATAGAATCCGTCAAGAGATTCGATGGTTTTCCGCGAGTCTCGTATTCATACCTATCCACCTCATCCTCTCTGTGTCTCTTCGCTATAATTCCCGATCCTAAGGAGCCAGCCATGATGACTGCATTGATATCGGTATCCGACAAGACGGGGCTCGCGGAGTTCGCGGGGAGCCTCGCCTCCAGCGGCTGGAGCCTCGTAGCCTCCGGCGGCACGGCCAAGGCCCTCGCGGCCGCCGGCGTCGCGGCCATGGAGGTTTCCGCGTATACGGGCTCCCCGGAGATACTGGGCGGGCGCGTGAAGACCCTGCACCCGGCGATCCACGGCGGCATCCTGTCGCGGGGGACCGCCGCCGACCGCGCCGACCTATCCGGCCCGGGCTGGTCGGAGATAGACCTGGTCGTCTGCAACCTCTATCCCTTCGAGGCGACGATCGCCCGGCCCGGCGCCTGCGAGGCGGATTGCGTCGAGGAGATAGACATAGGCGGCGTCGCCTTGCTACGGGCGGCCGCGAAGAACTACGCCCGCGTGACGGTAGTCTGCGATCCGGCGGACTACGGCCGGGTCGCGGCCGCGGCGGAGTCGGGCGGCGCCGACGCTGCCTTGAGGCGCGGGCTCGCGGTCAAGGCCTTCGCGCTCTGCGCCCGCTACGACGCGGCGATAGCCTCGTGGCTCGACCCTGGCGCCGGAGCCGGGCTGTTCGGCTTCGCCGGGCAGGCGCTCCGCTACGGCGAGAACCCTCACCAGAAGGCTTGGCTCTATACCGACGCGCCCGGGGACGGCCCTCTGGGCGGGCGCGTGCTGCAGGGCAAGGAGCTGTCGTACAACAACCTGCTGGACCTGGACGCGGCGTGGCGCGCGGCCGCCGGCTTCTCCGGGGCCGCGGCGGTCGTCGTCAAGCACCTGTCGCCCTGCGGCGTAGCCGCGGCCGACGGCGCGTCGTCCCCGGCGCGCCCGCTCGCCGCGGCCATAGCCTGCGATCCCGTCTCGGCGTTCGGCGGCGTCGTCGCGGTCAACCGGCCCTTCGACGCGGACTGCGCTCTAGCGCTCGGCGACACCTTCGTGGAATGCGTCGCCGCCCCGTCGTTCACCCCCGAGGCTCGCGAGCTGCTGGCTAAGCGCAGGAACGCCCGCCTCCTCGAGATGGGCGACCGGCCCGCGGGCGCGCCCGTCGAGTACGAGACGAGGTCCATCGTCGGCGGCTTCCTCAGGCAGGAGATAGACTCCGGCGACCCGGTCGGCGCCGAATGGAAGGTAGTCTCGAAGCGTGCGCCCACGGAGGCCGAGCTGGCTGCGCTGCGCTTCGCGTGGAAGGCCTCGATCCCGGCCAAGTCGAACTCGATACTGCTGGCCGCGCCCATGGATCCGGACGACCCCGCCGCGGGATTCGCTACGGTCGGCATAGGCTCGGGCCAGCCAAACCGCGTCGATTCGGCGCGCATCGCGGTCCAGCGGGCCGGCGAGAAGGCGCGCGGCTCGGTCCTGGCGTCCGACGCGTTCTTCCCGTTCCCCGATTCGGTGGAGGTCGCGGCGGCCGCCGGCGTCACCGCTATCGCGCATCCGGGAGGGTCGATACGCGACGGGCTGAGCGTCGCCGCGGCCGACGCGGCCGGCATCGCGATGGTCGTCACCGGGGTCAGGCACTTCAGGCACTAGGATTCTCGTCCCGGCCGCGCGGAGCCCTAGCGGCTCACGCCCGCCCGGCCGGTCATGTCGAAGGGCAGCTCGAAGCGGGGCAGGAATTCGAGGCCCGTATCGACGAGGCCCGCGCCCTCCAGCCGGTAGCGGACCTCGGCCAGCTTGATAACCTGGTCGAGGAGCGAGCGGCCCATGTCGGTGAAGTTCATCGTCAGGTACAGGTTGGCGGAGACCGTCTCCCCGGCGGGCACCTCGAAGCTGTCGGGGACGCTACCGGACGCCCAATAGCGGCCCTCGCCGTACAGCCTGTACTCGAGCGTCGCGAACGACAGCGGGAAGACGTTGGGGTTAGTCACCTCCAGGCCGAGCCTGAGCCTCGTGTTTATGAGCTCGTCCTTGATGATGCGTATCGAGGAGATCCTCATGACGGGCGGCATGATCCGAGGGAACTCGCAGTCGCGACCAATCGAGGACTCCCCGGGCCCGCCCGCGGGCGACGAGTACGCGAGGCGAGCCTCGACGCGGAACGGGATGGTCGGCGAGTCCCCTTCCGGCGCGTCAGCCTCGAATCGGAAGCTGAAGGCGGCCGCCGCGCCCGGCGCCAGCCGCTCGGAGCCCAGGTCGCGGCTCGCGGGCGCCGCGATCTCCTCGCCGTAGGAGGAGGCGACGAGCCCGAGGGACGACAGCGCGACCTCCGAGGCCCCGGTATTCACGACGCCTACCTCTACCGTCACGCCGGCCGTATCCAGGTCGACGGCGGCGACGGACACCGACGATACGGACACCTCGACCGACGTCGACGGCGCGGGCTCGTCGGTAGCGCACGACGCGAGCGCCGCGGCGGCGGCGGCGACCGCCGCGAATAGGAGCCTCGCGCCGCTCCGGCCGCGTCCCGTCCGCATCTCAGTCGCCCTTCCCGGCGGCAGTCTCCAAGCGCCGGTTGCGTATCCACAGGCTCGCGTCGATGGCGACCAGGGTCGCGTTGATCGCGTAGAGCCATACGACGAAGTCGGGCTTGTAGAGCAGCTTGTTCATTATCCCCGCCGCGTAGCCAACTATGATGACGAGCAGGAAGACGAGGCTCTTGCCCCCGTTGCTCCTCGTCCGGAGCGACTTGCCGATAGAGACGGGCCATGCCGCTCCGAAGCACAGGAGCATGATGATCTCGAAAACGCTCATAGGTTCCTTTCGCTCAGGCTAGCGCCCTGAGGGCCTGCGCCTTCGGGGCCAGCGCCTGCGGGGCTAGCGCCTAGAGGGCCGCGCCGAAGAAGGCGGCTGCCCCGCTCATGATCATGTCTATGGATACGGCGGTCAGTACGAGGCCCATCAGGCGCTCGATCGCGGACAGCAGCTGGACGCCCAGGAGGCGCTTGAAGGTCGACGATAGGAAGAGGCTCGCGAGGGTCAGGGCCATCGTGATTCCCAGGGCCCCTATCCACGCGGGCATCCTCGAGGGGTCGTCCGCCGCCACGAGCATCGCCGTCGCTATGGCCGACGGGCCCGCTATCAGGGGCACGGCAATCGGCACTATAAGGGGCTCCCCCTCGGACGGCCCCTCGCCCATCCTCGCGCCGGCGCCCGGGAATATCATGTTGATGGATATGAGGAGCAGGATGACGCCGCCGGCCGCCTTGAGGCTCGCGTCGCCTATGCCCAGGACGCCTAGCGCGCCGCGGCCCCCGACCATCGCCAGGAGCAGTATGCCGAACGCGACGGCCACCTCGCGGAGTATGACGCGCGTCCGGCGCTGGGGCGACACGCGCTCCAGCGCCGTGATGAACAAGGGTATGTTGCCGAGCGGGTCGGTCACGAGGACGAGTATCATCGTCGCGTGCAGGAACTTGCTATCCATGGGTGCCTCCTGGATCCTAGCCGCCGAGTATACAGGAGACGGCCGCTCGATGGAACGGGGGAGCCGCCCTTGACGGTCCCGCGTCGATGCCGTAGCCTCGCCGTACGCTTCGGGAGGGCTACCATGGAGAGCGGATACCTGCAGGTATACACGGGGAACGGCAAGGGCAAGACGACGGCGGCCATAGGCCTCTGCGTACGCGCCCTCGGCGCGGGCCTCGACGTCTATATAGGCCAGTTCATCAAGGGCATGCGCTATTCCGAGATAGCGGCGCTGGAGGCCCTATCGTCCGCGCTCGGCCCCGGGCGCCTCGTCGTCGAGCAGTACGGCCGCGGCTGCTTCATCTTCCGCGACCCCGAGCGGGCCGATATCGACGCCGCGCGCGAGGGCCTCTCTCGCGCGCGCTCGGCCCTCGAGTCGGGCGGATTCGGGCTCGTGATACTCGACGAGCTCAACGTGGCGGTCAAGGTCGGGGTCGTCGCCGAGGCCGACGCCCTGGCGCTCGTCGCCGCGAGGCGCCCGGGGACGGAGCTGGTCGTCACGGGCCGCTACGCGAGCGACGCGATGCTAGCGGCCGCAGACCTCGTAACCGAGATGCGGGAGGTCAAGCACTACTACCGGGAAGGCGTCCAGGCGCGGGACGGCATAGAGCGATGAGGCTGCCCCGCTTCGTCATAGGCGCGGCCTCCTCGGGCGCGGGCAAGACGAGCCTCGCGCTCGGGCTGCTGGGTGCGCTCTCGGGCCCGGGCGGGCGAGGGCTGGACGCGAGGCCGTTCAAGATCGGCCCCGATTATATCGACGCGGGGCTCCACGCCCTCGTCTCGGGGCGCCCGGGCCGCAATCTCGACGTCAGGCTGATGGGCCGGCGCGCCGTCATGGCCAGCCTCGCGCGCAACGGCGAGGGAGGCGACGCGGCCGTCATAGAGGGCGTGATGGGATATTACGACGGCGCGCCCTATTCCACCGCCGACGTCGCCGCCCTGCTGAAGGCTCCCGCCGTCATCGCGATTGACGCGTCGGGCGCGGCGGAATCGTGCGCGGCGACGGCCCTGGGCTTCGTCCGGTACCGGCGCCGTTCAGGCATCCGCGCCTTCGTACTCAACAGGGTCGGCGGCGAGGCCCATTACCGTATGGCCG